>NZ_JBIDBC010000025.1:0-116549 GCF_043202835.1 Streptomyces sp. NPDC048142 | reverse complement strand
GAGAGCTACCAGGCCGGACTCCACCTCCGGGCCTCCATGATCTGGATCAAAGACCTCACCCGAGCCACATGATCACGACTCAATACGCTCCCTAGGGCTCGCCTTCAAATTCCCGCCGTCCGCCCCCCGGCAAGCGGGAGATTTGCAGATCAGGAATGCTCTGGGCAGCGGCCTCAGGTACGGGGACTCGCCCGGGTGAAGTCCGCGCCCAGCGCCGCCCCCGTCGGCCCGGTTTCGGGCATCGACGGGGACGGCGGAGTTGCTCAGTCGAGGGGGGCCCAGGACTGCGGATTCGAGCTGTTGGACCACGTGACCATCACTTTGGAGCCCGGGGTGGCGCCCTCCCGGTCGAGGGTCAGGCCCGTCTGCGCAGTGCTGATCTTCAGTGTTCCGTTACTCTTGGTGATCTTCCACTTCTGGTAGCTGTCGGCGGGGTTGTAGGGCTTGAGCGTGACCGTGCCGACGCCGCCGCTGCCGGAGGGGGCGGTAAGGGTGAGCGGCTGGGCGCAGCCGTCAGTGATCCGCACGGTGCCGTCGGTGTTGGCCTCGACCTTCCAGCGCTGCCAGCCTCGGGTGGTGTCGGAGGTGTTGAGGCCGGCGGTCGCGCTGGTTTGGTTGGCGCATCCGCCCATGCGTTCGAGTACCAGTGCGCTGCCGTTGGTGAGGCTGTGGTACTTGCCGTCGCCGGCGATGGTGGGCCCGTAGTCGATGGTGTGCGGGTTCAGCTTGCCGACCGCGGTGCTGCCGGTGGGCAGGGGCGGGTTCGCGCCCGGGCGGGTGGTGTTGAAGTAATCGGAGAAGGTCAGGGGCTTCTGCGCGGTCATCGCAGCGATGCTCCCGTTCCAGTTGGTGTCGACGGTACGCCAGAGGGCGAGGAGGGAACCGGCGACGTTGCCCTCGACCTTGTCACCGACGCCCCATCCGTCGCCGTACGTGAAGCTGGTGCTGCTTCCGTTGCTGTGGACGAAGCGGGAGTCGCCGAGCAGATAGGCGGCGGCGGCGTTGGCGAAGCCCTCCGACCACGCGCAGCCTTCGGTGCTCACGTTCGGGATGGAGTGGCTGTCGCAGATGAGGCTGGAGGGCATGGGTCCGTTGAACGTGCGGTGCTGGAGGAAGTGGGCGCCCTCATGCAGGATGTAGTGCTCGGAGTCGGCGTCCGGGCCGACGAGGTTGACGGTGTTGGTGGAGTCGCTGTACCAGGATCCGCCGGTGGCCTGGTCGTGCCATCTGACCGTGAGCGGGGTGCAGTTGCTGTTGTTCGTCTCGTGGGAGGACCAGCAGTAGCTTGCGGGGTTGCCTCTGGACCACCACAGGAGGTTGAGGGTGTCGAAGGCGTGCCAGGCCCGGGCCGTGGACGCCGGGGCCTTGGCCGTTCCGGTGTTCCTGTTGTCGGTGACGTTGGAGAGCGCCGGCAGCTGCCAGGCGATGTACTGGTTGTTGGTGTCGAAGACCCGCCACAGGTTGTTGCTGGTGGCCCAGACCTTCACCCAGACGGTGCTCAGCGAGGTGGTCGTGGTGGGCGTGTAGCAGAGGTTGTAGCTGCCGTCGCTCACAGCGGTGAGGCCCACGACGTTGAGTGCTTGCGGTGAGTCGGTGCTCTTCTCGGCGCCCCACAGCTCGACGGTGGCGTTGCGGAGCGGCTTGGTGCGGGTGGGCTTGGCCGTTCCGTCCTCTGCGGACTGGTAGTCGTACTGGAGCGTGCCGCTGATGCAGATCGGGGCTGCTGCCCGCGCGTTGGTGGCCGTGAGCGGGACGGTGGCCAGTGCGGTGAGAAGGGCCGCGGCCAGGGCGACGGCCGGGAACGGCAGTCGCAGTCGGATAGTCAAGATCATCTCCCGGTTGAGTCCAGACGAAAGCGCGTGTATCCCGACGCGGGAGATGGCAGGGGCTCAAGGACGCGCCCGAACACCGGTACGGGCCGAAGCTGTTCGCCATCAACCCGGCTGGGCGGCCCCTCATGATCAACGGTGAGGACGCCTCCTGACTGGGGCGCATGCGGAGCGCGCGGAAGCGTGTTGGTGGTGCGTGCACGCCAGGTACGCGCGCCCCAGCCCACCCCTGTGGGCGAAGGAACGCTGGGGGTACGAGGGCTCGGGCATATCGAGCCGCCTTTGCCTCGCCTATTGCGCAACTTCTGATAGCAGGAACTACCAGCAGAGGCGAGCCGCAGCACCGCCCCGCCGTCGGTCAGGAACGTCCGCTCGGCCGCCGCGTCGACCAGGGCGATGACGGTCCCCGTCGGAAGCGCGTCGTCCACCGTCAGGAACGCCCGCACCCCCGCCCGCTCCAGCGCCTGACGATGCCAGTCGGCGGAATCCGCCCCCGCCCTGGCCAGCAGCCGGACGTCCGGACAGCCCGAACGCACCGCCCAGCAGGCGACGTTGGCCCCCGCTCCGCCCGGGAGGGTACGGATCCGGGCCGCCGTGTCCGTACCGTGCGCGAGCGCCGATCCGTATCGCGCCACCACGTCCGTGACCACGTCACCCACGACCAACAGCCCTGCGCCCGCCGCCGGACGGTTCACCGGGCTCCGGCCGCCGCGACGGCGATCCGCGCCGCCAGAGCCACGTTTCCGCGCACGGCCGCGAGGTTCGCCTCCAGCGACGCGCCCCCGGTCCGCCGCATCAGCTGGTCCAGCAGAAACGGCGTCACGCCCTGTCCCGAGATACCACGCTCCCGGCACGCGTCCAGCGCCTCCGCCAGCACCCGGTCGTGCAGCGCCGGATCCAGCTGATCCTTTTCCGGTACGGGGTTGGCGACGATCAGCGCGGCCGCCGGGCCGCCCAGCGCTTCCTTCGCCCGGATCACCTCCACCACCTCCTCGGGGCTGTGCACCGTCCAGTCGACGGGTTCGCCGGAGCTGCTGAGGTAGAAGCCGGGGAAGTGCTCCGTGCCGTAACCGACGATGCCGACGCCGAGGGTCTCCAGCCGCTGGAGGGTCGCCGGGACGTCGAGGACCGACTTCACCCCCGCGCAGACCACGGTGATCCCGGTGCGGGCGAGCAGCCGCAGATCGGCCGACTCGTCCTGATCATCGACCCATCCCCGGTGTACGCCACCGAGCCCGCCCGTCGCGAAGACGCCGACGCCCGCCCACGCCGCCAGGAACGCCGTCGCGGACACCGTGGTCGCCCCGCTCGCCTTGGCGGCGAGCGCCGGGGCGAGATCGCGGTGCCCCAGTTTGCGTACCGCCGGATCCCCGGCAATCCGCTCCAACTGGTCCTCACTCAGACCGACATGGGCCCGACCGTCCAGAACGGCGACGGTGGCCGGGACAGCACCGGCGGACCGGACGAGCCGCTCCAGCTCCAGGGCCACGGAGAGGTTGCGGGGGCGCGGCAGACCGTGCGCGATGATCGTCGACTCCAGCGCCACGACGGGCGGACCGGCGCTCAGGGCGGTGCGCACCTCCGCCGAGAGCACCGGCTCGTAGGAGTTCGTCTCCGGGGTCTTCGCCTCCGGGTTCTCCCTCGTCGGGTTCTTGGTCTCCGCGGGACGCTGGGCCGGTGGGTTCTGAGGCATGCCCCATCCCTGTCGCGGGCGGGAGGGGTGCAAACCCCGGGCGGACGTCCGGTGGCGGGTCCTGGTCACGGGTCGGCCGGAAGTGGTCGCTAAGGTGACCGGGCATGACGACAAATGACCAGGCCCCCGCCTCCTTCGCCGTGCGCATACCGGACGCCGAGCTTGTTCCGGAACCCCTCGATCCGGCGCAGATCGTCTCGGGCGATCCCGTGGTGACGGGCAAGGTGCTGTGGGAATCGGCCGACGGCAAGCAGACCCGGGGGATCTGGCAGATCACGCCCGGCGTGGTCACCGACACCGAGGCGAACGAGCTGTTCGTGGTCGTCAGCGGCCGGGCGACGGTCGCGGTCGAGGGCGGGGCGACGCTGGAGATCGGCCCGGGGGACGCCTGCGTCCTGCGGGAGGGCGACCGGACGACCTGGACCGTTCACGAGACGCTCCGCAAGGCCTACCACATCAGCCTCTGACGGCTGCGGCTGCGGCAGTGGCAGTCGCTGTGACTCCCGCTCCCGCTCCTGCTCCGCCGTGACCCCTGCTCCGGCGGCGGTCCTGCGGTGCGTCAGCCGCTGACCGCTTCCGGCCGCCGCGGGCCCCGGCGCAGGGCGTGCGCGGCGACCGGCGGCAGCAGAGCGGCACCGATCGCGTTCAGGGGGCTGTACCCCCACTGGGCGACGCATCACTCCGGCCGCCGCTCCGCCCCACCAACCGCCGAGTACCTGGCTGACGAGGAGCACGGCCGATGTCCGGCGCTGGAGAGCAGGCAGGCCTGCGTCCGTGACTTGAGGAGAAGGGGAGAAGAGGCGTCACCGGCGCGGTGCGCCACCGCTCGGCTGCCGCTGTGCACCCGGACGGGTGAACAGGCCGCGGCGACGCGACGCACCGGCCAGAGGTGCACTGCCGATCAGGCCATGTCCGCGTGCCCCGGCAGGATCTACAGACAGCACCCCCCTGGAACGCCAGATCGACAGACGCCACGCCCCTAGAACAGCGGCTGCGGCAGGATCCCCTCCAGCGCCAGCAGTTGCCGCTTGGTCTCCAGACCGCCGCCGAACCCGCCCAGGCCGCCGTCGCTCTCCACCACCCGGTGACACGGCACCACCACCGGCAGCGGGTTCGCCCCCATGGCCGCCCCCACCGCCTGCGCCCCCTCCGGCCGGCCGACCCGCGCGGCCAGCTCCCCGTACCCGACGACCGTCCCATAGGGCACCCCGGACGCCAGCTCGCGGAGAACCTCCCGATGGAACCCCGAGGTCAGCGACCAGTCCAGATCGAGGTGAAAATCCTGTCGCTCGCCCGCGAAATACGCCGCGAGCCTGCGTATGGGCTCGGCGAGCCGCACCGAGCCGGGCGCCTCCACCGGCTCCGTGCCGAACCGGGTCCGCAACCGGTCGAGCATCGCGTCCCGTACGGCGGGGCGGGCGTGGAAGGACACGCTCACCAGACCGGCCCCGGTCGCGGCGAGCAGCAGCGGGCCGATGCCGCTGTCCACGACGGACCACTCGACGGTCGGCTCGTCACCGATTCCGTAGTTGTTCATGCCGACCACCGTACGACCCGTCACTGACAGCGGCGGGCCCGTCGGCGGGAAGATCCGCCGGGCCCGCCCCTGCCGCCCCTGCCGCGTCAGCTCGTCGCGTCGCGCACCACGTCGGGGAAGTTGGTGATGATGCCGTCGACCCCGTAGTCACGGGCCCTCACCGCGTCCGCCGCCTTGTTGACCGTCCATGTGTTCACCCGCAGACGCTTGCCGTGCGGGCCCTTGAGCCGCTGGACGGCCGCCACGTAGTCGGCGCCGATCGTCGCGTACGAGGGGTTGATCTGATCGGTGAACGCCGCGTACGAGGGCAGGTCGGCCACCGCCGGGGTGCCCAGGAAGCCGGTCGTGACGTCGGGGCGCAGGGTGTGCACCTTCTTCACGCTGGCGGCGCCGAAGCTCTGGACGACCAGCCGGTCCCGTACGTGGGCGCGGTCCAGCCACCCCGACCGCCCCAGCACCCGGATGATGTCCCGCTCGATGCCCGGGTAGGTCGCCGGGCTCTTGATCTCCAGGAGCAGCTTCTGCCGGTTGCGCTCCAGACGGTGCAGGAACTGGGTGAGCGTCGGCACCCGGGCCCCGGTGAACTGCGTTCCGAACCAGCTGCCCGCGTCGAGCTTCGCCAGCTCCGCCGCGGTGAGGTCCTTGACCGCCCACGGCGCCCGGTCGGGGAAGACCTGCTCGACGTCGGTCGTGCGCTTCAGGCTGGTGTCGTGCAGCACGACGAGCACGCCGTCGCGGGTGCGGTGGACATCGCTCTCGACCCAGTCGATGCCGAGGGCGTCCGCGGCGTCGACGGCGGCGAGGGTGTTCTCCGGCGCGTAGCCCGATGCGCCCCGGTGGGCCACGACGACCGGGGCCGTCTGCCGCTCCGGAGCCTCGGGCCGGTCGGCGGGCAGCAGCAGGACGCCGCCGCCGAGCAGGGCGGCGGCCGTACTGGAAGCGGTTGCGGTGCGGACGAACACGGGGACTCCTCACGTTGGGAGTGTGCGGACACGCAGAGAGTGACAGCGGCCCGCCAACGCCCGGAGGGGCTGCGATGGCCGCGGCATGAACGGAACCTTCGGTCCCGGGGACCGCCGCCGGAGCACGGCACGGGGCCGTGCCGATAAAATGTTCTTTCTTTGTCTGCCTGCCGGGACTCGCCCCTTGGGGACCCTCCTCGACCCCGGGCTTTCTCGAAGGGCGTGCGCGCATGCAGGGAACAGTCGACGGATTCACCTACGGCCTGGTGACTCCGGTCGCGGCGTTCCTCATGGCCGCGCTGGGAGCCGCCCTCGGACTCCGCTGCACCACCCGGTCCCTCCACACCGCGCGCACCTGCCGGGCCGGCTGGCTGGTGCTGGGTTCGCTGTCCATCGGCTCCGGGGTGTGGACCATGCACTTCGTCGCGATGACGGGCTTCACCGTCCAGGAGGCTCCGATCTCCTACGACAAGCCACTCGCTTTCGCCGGCCTGGCCGTGGCCGTGGTGATGGTCGGCATCGGCATCTTCATTGTCGGGTACCGGGGCGCGACCCGCATGGCGTTGATCACGGGAGGCGCCATCACCGGCCTCGGCATCGCCTCCCTGCACTATCTCGGCATGGCGGGCATGCGCATGGACGCACGGTTCGCGTACGACACGCCCCTCGTCGTCCTCTCGGTGCTGATCGCCGGGTGTGCCGCCACGGGCGCGCTGTGGGCGGCCGTCACCCTCCGGGGAGCCCTCTCCGGCCTCGGCGCGAGCGTCCTGATGGCCGTCGCGGTGACCGGGATGCACTACACCGGCATGGCCGCGCTCGACGTGCACCTGCACCTGCCGCCCGCCCTGCCGCCCGCCCTGCCGCCCGCCCTGCCGCCGGCCCTGCCGTCCGACCTGGCGGACGTCCTGCCCGGCGACCGGCCCGCCGAGATGATCGGCCCGATGCTGGCAGGCCCCGCCTGCTTCCTGCTGCTCGCCGCGGTGGTGCTCATGTTCGATCTCAGGGCCGTGACGGGCGAACCAGGCCCGTACGCACGGACCGGGCGGCGCTCGCGGAGCACCGCCCGCGGGGGTGCGGGAGGGTCCCGGTACCGCTGATCCGGGGCCGTTGTCAGTGGTGAGCCGTACGGTGGTTGCATGCGGCCCGTTTCCAAGATCGAACGTTCGGTGGCGCCCTTCGAGGTCGTCAGTCCCTACCAGCCCAGCGGCGACCAGCCGGCGGCCATCGCCGAGCTGGAGCGGCGTATCCGCGCCGATGAGAAGGACGTCGTCCTGCTCGGCGCGACCGGCACCGGCAAGTCGGCGACCACCGCCTGGATGATCGAGAAGCTGCAGCGCCCCACTCTGGTGATGGCTCCGAACAAGACCCTCGCCGCCCAGCTGGCCAACGAGTTCCGTGAGCTCCTCCCGAACAACGCGGTGGAGTATTTCGTCTCCTACTACGACTACTACCAGCCCGAGGCGTACGTCCCGCAGTCGGACACCTACATCGAGAAGGACTCCTCCATCAACGAGGAGGTCGAACGGCTGCGCCACTCGGCGACGAATTCGCTGCTCACCCGGCGCGACGTCGTCGTGGTCGCCTCCGTCTCCTGCATCTACGGCCTCGGCACGCCCCAGGAGTACGTGGACCGCATGGTCCGGCTCAAGGTCGGCGAGGAGATCGACCGCGACCAGCTGCTGCGCCGCTTCGTCGAGATGCAGTACAGCCGCAACGACCTGGCGTTCACCCGCGGCACCTTCCGGGTCCGGGGCGACACCATCGAGATCTTCCCGGTCTACGAGGAGCTCGCCGTCCGTATCGAGATGTTCGGCGACGAGATCGAGGCCCTGTCCACGCTCCACCCGCTGACCGGCGAGATCATCAGCGAGGACCCCATGGTCCATGTCTTCCCCGCCAGTCACTATGTCGCCGGGCCCGAGCGCATGGAGAAGGCCGTCGGCGGTATCGAGCGGGAGCTGGAGCAGCGCCTGGCCGAGCTGGAGAAGCAGGGCAAGATGCTGGAGGCCCAGCGACTGCGCATGCGCACCACGTACGACATCGAGATGCTGCGCCAGATCGGCACCTGCTCCGGCGTCGAGAACTACTCGATGCACTTCGACGACCGTGCGCCCGGCACCGCCCCCAACACCCTCCTCGACTACTTCCCGGACGACTTCCTGCTCGTCCTGGACGAGTCCCACGTCACGGTCCCGCAGATCGGCGCGATGTACGAGGGGGACGCCTCCCGCAAGCGGACCCTCGTCGACCACGGCTTCCGGCTGCCGTCCGCGATGGACAACCGGCCGCTGAAGTGGGAGGAGTTCCTGAAGCGGATCGACCAGACGGTGTATCTCTCCGCCACTCCGGGGAAGTACGAGCTCTCGCGCGGCGACGGGTTCGTCGAGCAGATCATCCGCCCCACCGGCCTCATCGACCCCGAGGTCGTGGTCAAGCCCACCGAGGGTCAGATCGACGACCTGGTCCACGAGATCCGCAAGCGCACCGAGCGCGACGAGCGGGTCCTGGTCACCACGCTCACCAAGAAGATGTCCGAGGACCTCACCGACTACTTCCTGGAGCTCGGCATCCAGGTCCGCTATCTGCACAGCGACGTCGACACGCTGCGCCGCATCGAGCTGCTGCGCGAGCTGCGCTCCGGCGAGTACGACGTGCTCGTCGGCATCAACCTCCTGCGCGAGGGTCTCGACCTCCCCGAGGTGTCCCTCGTGGCCATCCTCGACGCCGACAAGCAGGGCTTCCTGCGCTCCGGCACCTCGCTCATCCAGACCATCGGCCGCGCCGCCCGTAACGTGTCCGGCCAGGTCCACATGTACGCAGACAAGATCACCCCGGCCATGGCGCAGGCGATCGACGAGACGAACCGCCGCCGCGAGAAGCAGGTCGCGTACAACACCGAGCGCGGCATCGACCCGCAGCCGCTGCGCAAGAAGATCAACGACATCGTCGCGACCATCGCCCGCGAGGAGGTCGACACCGAGCAGCTCCTCGGGACGGGCTACCGGCAGGGCAAGGAGGCGAAGGCCCTGGTGCCCGCGCTCGGCGGCAAGGCCGCCAAGGGCGGGGCGAAGGGCCGGGCGCCCTCGCCCGGCGCGGTGCTCAGCGACCGGCCCGCGACCGAACTGGCCGGGATCATCGAGGAGATGACCGAGCGGATGCGGGCCGCCGCAGCGGACCTGCAGTTCGAGGTGGCCGCCCGGCTGCGTGACGAGGTCGGTGAACTGAAGAAGGAGCTGCGTCAGATGAAGGAAGCGGGCCTCGCCTGATCCCGGCACCCGGACCGGCACCGCCTTCGCCGCCGATTCCCGCGGCGGCTCCCGCACCGGTGGGTCCTGCGTCTGCTCCTGCGCGGGCGGTTCCTGCGTCGGCTTCCGCGTCCGTTCCGGTGTCCATGCCGGCGTGGATTCCGCCGCACCGGGCATGCCGTGCCGGGTGTGTTGCAAGACCGACACAAAAGCGGACCGAGCCTGCTGCGGCCCGGGGTGGAATGCGTAGGGTGCGGGGAAACCGCACACGGATGGTTGCGGGGCAATGCCGAGAGGGGACAGCGCGTGACGGTCAACATGACCAAGGGTCAGGCCATCAGCCTGCAGAAGAGCGACGGGGGGACCCTGACCGCGGTACGGATGGGGCTCGGCTGGCAGGCGGCTCCGCGTCGCGGCCTGTTCGGCTCGCGCACCCGCGAGGTCGACCTGGACGCCTCGGCGGTGCTCTTCGCCGACAAGCAGCCGGTCGACGTCGTGTTCTTCCGCCACCTGGTCAGCGATGACGGCTCGGTCAAGCACACCGGTGACAACCTGGTCGGCGGCGCGGGCTCCGGCGGCGACGACGAGGCGATCCTCGTCGACCTCCAGCGTGTGCCGGTCCACATCGACCAGATCGTTTTCACGGTGAACTCCTTCACCGGGCAGACGTTTCAGGAGGTTCAGAACGCCTTCTGCCGCATCGTCGACGAGACCAACGGCCAGGAGCTCGCCCGGTACACGCTCGACGGCGGCGGCCAGTACACCGCCCAGATCATGGCGAAGGTGCACCGTGCGGGCAGCGAATGGCAGATGACGGCCCTCGGGAACCCGGCCAACGGCCGCACCTTCCAGGACCTGATGCCGTCGATCCTCCCGCACCTGTAGCCCCCGGGCCGGTCCGGCACGGACCGGCACCATTACGGGCAGGGGCAGCTCCCGCCGGCACCGGCCGCCGGGGGCTGCCCCACGCACGACCACGGCCCGCACGACCACGGCACGGCCGCACATGGTCACGCACGAACACAGCACGGCCGCACATGGCCACGGAATGCCCGGCACTCACAGCCACGGCACACACGGCATGGCACACACGGCAAGCCAGGCATGACACAACAGCATGAACGCGGCATCGCACGGCAGCGCGCCCACGGGCGCGCGGGCCATCGTCGAGGGGGACAGGGCAATGACGGCCGAACTGGTCCGGGGGCAGAACCACACCTTGCCCCAGACCCGTCTGGAGATCCGGGTATCGGCGGGCACGTCCGTCGTGGCCGGAGCCACCCTCGGCGACGAACGGGGCACGGTACGCGGAGTCGAGTGGATCGCCCACCCCGGCTCGCCCCAGCTCCCCGGGCTGGAGGTCTCCCAGCAGGCGGCGGCCGACCACCGGCTCGCCGTCGACCTGGAAGCCCTGCCCGCCGGCGCCCACCGGGTCACCGTGCTGCTCGCGCTTCCCGTCGGAGCCGGCGGCCCGGCGCGGTTCGGCGCGGTCCCCGCCCCCTTCGTCGCCGTCACCGGGCTCGACGGTGCCGAGATCGCCACCTTCACGCTCACCGGCCTGGACGCCGAATCCGCGGTCAGTGCCCTGGAGCTCTATCGCCGCCAGGACGTCTGGAAGGTCCGCGCCGTCGGACAGGGGTACGCCGGCGGGCTCGCCGAGATGCTCGCCGACCAGGGCGTGGCCGAGGCGACAGGACTGGCCGGATCCATCCACGAGGCCGTCACCCGGGGCCTGGCCCGCTCGGTGGCCCCACCGCCGCCCCGGACCCCGGAGGGCGACCGCGTACGGCACGCGACGGGCTCCGCGGACCACCGCCCGCCCACGCCCACGCCCACGCCACCGCCCCCGGCCCCGGGTCCCGCCGAGCCGCTGACCGACCCGGCCAGCACCGCTCAGGGGCCGGCGCACCCCTCCCAGCCGCACACCGCCCCGGGACCGGCCGCCGCGAGATCCACCGGTGACGGTCCCATCAACTACGCGCACCCGGGGCGGCAGCACGCCGCGCCCCCGTCGCCCCCGCCCACCGCGCCTCCCGCCCAGCCCGGACAACCCGCCCAGCCCGTCGCGGGGGACGCCACCGGCTGGTCGATGGACGAGCGCCTCTACAACCAGATCTGGGGCATGTTCGAGGATCTGGCCCGCGCCGTCGCCGCCTACCGCAGCGCCGTCGACTTCGCCGAGTCCCGGATGGACCAGGAGCTCGACCGGGCCCTGTCCGACCCGCGCAACCGGATCGGCGGATCGGGCGACCGCGCCCGCGAGGAGGCCCGCGCCAAGCGCGACGAGCTGACCTCCCGGGCCCGGGAGGTCCTCGACCGCGACCTGGCCCAGCTGGCCGCCGAGTCGGCCGTCGTCGAGCCCGCGCTCCCGGCCGCGTACGCCGGCTGGGGCAACCCCGTCTGGCACGCCCACCGCGTCCCCATGGAGATACCGATGGCCCTGCGCATCGGCGACCTCCATCTTCCCGAGCGCACCGACCTGCGCATCCCGCTGCTCGTCCGGCTGCCGCTGGAGCGCGGCATGTGGGTGGACAGCGGCCGGACGGCGTCCGAAGCGGCCGCCCCGATGGACACGGACCGGCTGCGCCGGCTGGCCATGGAGACCGCGGTCGCCCACGCGGCGCGGCTGCTCGCGGTGTATCCGCCCGGTGAGTTCTCGGTGCACGTCATCGACCCGGCGGGCGCCGCGGCCGGTCCGCTCGCGCCGCTGGTGGCCGCGGGCGTCCTCGCCGGACCGCCCGCCGCCGGCCCCGGGGGAGTGGCCTCGGTCCTCGCCCACCTCACCCGGCGGGTGGACCTGGTGCAGATGGCCGTGCGCGCCGGGGCGGCCGACTCGCTGCCGCCCGACCTGGACACCGGCGAGCAGCTCCTGGTGGTCAACGACTTCCCGCACGGCTTCGACGACCGGGCCGTCACCCAGCTCCGCTATCTCGCCGACGAGGGCCCCTCGGTCGGGGTGCACCTCCTGATGGTCGCGGACCGGGAGGAGGCCAGTGCGTACGGGCCGATTCTCGACCCGCTCTGGCGTTCGCTGCTGCGGATCACGCCGGTCGCCGACAGCCATCTCGCCGACCCCTGGGTCGGGCATGCCTGGACGTACGAGCCGCTGGCGATCCCGCCGGGCAGCCGCGTCCTGGAAGAGGTGCTCGCGGCGGTCGCCGCCGCCCGTCGAGCCGTCGGCCGTTGATGGAAAATCGCTCTGACCTGCTGTTTTGACGACTTCTTTACCCTTCTCTTTACCTTTTCTTGGTGATGTCTGTACTGTTCGGGTTACGGAGGGGAGTACTCCTTACGCGACGTCCCGTCAATACGGACCGTTATCGGTCCCGGGGCGCCGGTCCAGGCGCGCACGCCGTGCGCAGGGATGGAAGAGACCTCCGGCAGCGACGACGCTGATCAGTAGCCGTAGCGAACTGCCGGAGGCGCAGTGGACGTTTCATGGACCCTTTGGGCCCTGACCATCTTTGGTCTGTCAGCCTTGATCGCCGTCGACTTCTTCATCGGGCGCAAACCCCATGACGTGTCGACCAAGGAAGCCGGAATCTGGACGATCGTCTGGATCGTGCTGGCCATCCTCTTCGGAGCCGGTCTCGCGGTCTTCGGTGAGACCCAGGCCTCCGGCGAGTTCTTCGCGGGATTCATCACCGAGAAGTCGCTGAGTGTCGACAACCTCTTCGTCTTCGTCCTGATCATGGCGAAGTTCTCGGTGCCCTCGCACCTCCAGCAGCGCGTGCTGCTCATCGGTGTGCTCATCGCCCTGGTGCTCCGGGCGATCTTCATCGCCGCCGGCGCCGCCGTGATCGCGAACTTCTCGTGGGTGTTCTACATCTTCGGGGCGTTCCTGATCTACACCGCCTGGAAGCTCATCCAGGAGGCGCGCGCCGACGAGGAGGAAGAGGAGTTCGAGGAGAACCGCCTCCTGAAGTCGATCGAGCACCGCTTCGGCGTCGCCGACAAGTACCACGGCACCAAGCTCTTCATCCAGAACAACGGCAAGCGTGTCCTGACCCCGCTGATGGTGGTCATGCTCGCCATCGGTATGACGGACGTGCTGTTCGCGCTGGACTCCATCCCGGCGATCTTCGGCCTGACCCAGGACCCGTACATCGTCTTCACGGCCAACGCGTTCGCGCTGATGGGTCTGCGTCAGCTGTACTTCCTCATCGGCGGTCTGCTGAAGAAGCTGGTCCACCTCAGCTACGGCCTGTCGGTGATCCTCGGCTTCATCGGCGTCAAGCTGGTGCTGCACGCCCTGCACGAGTCCGGGGTGCACGTGCCCGAGATCTCCATCCCGTTCTCGCTCACCGTCATCTGCGGCGTCCTGGTGATCACCACGGTCACCAGCCTCATCGCCAACAAGAAGCAGGCGGCGGCCGAGGCGGAGAAGGACGGGAAGGCGGAGACCGCCGGCCCGGCCGACGAGGAGAGCAAGAGCATCAGCAGCTGACCCGGAGCCGCCCCGAGCGGCACAGGGACACACCGGCAGCGGCCGGGGCGGTAACGGCGAAGGCCGTCCGCCCCGGCCGCTTTCGTGTGTCCGCGCGGGAGACACGAGGCCTCCGCGTGCGGTGCGCGGCAGGCGCGAGGCCTCCGCGAGCTGTGCGCGGGCTACCAGCCGCGGGCGCGCCACTCCGCGAGGTGGGGCCGCTCGTCGCCGAGGGTCGTGTCGTGCCCGTGGCCCGGGTAGACCCACGTCTCGTCGGGCAGCCGGTCGAACAGCTTCGTCTCGACGTCGTGCAGGAGGCTCGCGAACGCCTCGGGATCCTGGTTCGTGTTCCCGACCCCGCCGGGGAAGGGCGGCACCAGGGGCAAGGGCCCGGCGTCCTCGCCCGGCCGGGGAGGGAGCCGTGCTGGCCCCGCTGGGACCACCGCCACGGAACACGTCGACCTGACTGGAAAGTCGAAGCCGGGAGGCAGAGGCACTGCGCCTGGCGCTGCCGGACTGGCACCCGCCTCGGGGTACCGGAAGACCTCCCGCTCCCAAGGTCCGCCAGCGAGCCGACAGTGGCCCCGAGGGAGCGCGGCCTCGCCGCCCCCGGTCAGGGGTTGACCGGCCCGCCGCCGCCGAGAGCACGGGGTGTAGCGCATTCGGATGAGACTGAGACCGAAGTCGGTTGTGATCACTGGATCTGGTGAGGCGCACTGGCGCACGGTCACGCACGGCTCTAGCGTGATCGCGCTGCGCGATGGAGTCGCGCTTTCACAGATCGGGTTTTCATGAGGTTTGGGCAGCAGTCCCTTTCCCGTCTCGCGTCCCGGCTCGCCGTCTGCGCTGCGGCGGCCGGGCTCGCGATGTCGGCCGCCGTGCCGGCGCAAGCAGCCCCCAGCGCTCCGGGCGTGCCCACGGCTCCACGGCTGGCCGATGTCGAGATCGTGCAGACGACCGAGACCGTTGGTGACTACGAGGAGGTGCGTGTGTTCTGCCCGGACGGAAAGGTCGTCATCAGTGGTGGCGCTGAGGCGAAGGCGGACGGCTCCCACAACGAGTCGCTGGCCGTGGTCTCCAGCTATCCGGAGTATTTCCCCTGGCAGCAGGAGTCAAGGCTCTGGGTCGCCAGCGCCCGGAACTTCTACGGGCAGCCGAGCACCGTCACCGCCTGGGCGGTGTGCGCGACGCGTCCCAGCGGCTACGAGGTAGTACAGACGCCGCTGTCCGAGGTTCCGGTCGACCAGCCGGTCACGGCTTCCTGCCCGGCGGGCAAGGTCGCGCTCGGCGGCGGAGGCGCCATCCAGGGCGACCGCAGCGCCCTGAACAAGTCGTACCCGGCCGCGTTTGATTCGTCCGGGCAGCCCGCCCAGTGGGTGGTGTCGGGCCGGAAGGGCGCGAACACCACGGTCGGGGTCGTCGCCACTGTGACGTGCGCTGACCCGATCCCTGATACCACCTGGTCGACGGGCAAGGCGACGTCTAACAGCCCGGTCGGTGGGTTCCTCGCGTGTAAGGACGGTCGGCAGGTCGTGAGCGGTGGCACCTCTGCGAAGGGCCAGGAGACCGTCCTGACCGCGTCGAGGCCCGGACTCCAGAGCGAGGGTGCTGTCAGTGACGGCTGGTGGGGCCAGGCGGGCAGCTTCTACGAGCCGTTCGAGGCTCAGGTGTACGTGATGTGTACCAGCCGGTAGCGGACCCGGCAGGAGCGTAGGAGGGCCCGCAGACCTTGACCGGTCATGCGGGCCCTTTGCTGTGCCGGGGCCGATGCGCTGAGGCTGCCGGCTGCGTCGCGTTCTCCTGGCCCCGTGGTGCAGTCGTGCAGAAGCAGCCGTCGTTGGATGGTCACCAGCCTCGCGTGCGCCACTCCGTGAGTTGGGGTCGCTCCGCGCCAAGGGTGGTGTCGTTGCCGTGCCCGGGATAGACCCACGTCTCATCGGGCAGGACGTCAAACACCTTGGTCTCCAGGTCGTCCATCAGGGAGTTGAACTCCTCCGGCTCTGTTGTCCGTCCAGGACCGCCAGGGAAGAGACAGTCCCCGGTGAACAGGTGCGGGGCGCCGTGCGGGTCGTCGTAGACCAGGGCGATGGAGCCCGGGGTGTGACCGGCCAGATGGCGGGCGGTCAGCTCGACCCGGCCGACGGTGACGGTGTCGCCGTCCTCGACCAGCACATCGGTCGGGACCGGGATGCCCTCGGCGTCGTAGCGGCCCGCGTACGTCCGGGCGCCGGTCGCCCCGACCACCTCGGCCAGTGCCTGCCAGTGGTCCCCGTGCTGATGGGTGGTGACGACGGACGCGATGCCGTCGTCACCGATCAGCGCGAGCAGGGTCTCCGGCTCGGCGGCCGCGTCGATCAGCAGCTGCTCGCCGGTCGCCCGGCAGCGCAGCAGATAGGCGTTGTTGTTCATCGCCCCGACGGCCACCTTGGAGATCATCAGATCCGCCAGTTCGTGCACGCTCGCCGGCCCGCCGACCTTCACCGCTCCGCTGTACGTCATACGTCTCAGCCTATAGCGGGGGCAGTGAGGGCAGCGGGCCACCGGCCGCAGTCAGGGCGGAGCCGTCACGACGGCCGCAGAGCCAGCCCAGCAGCTCGACGGCGGGCCCCTGGACGGTCACCAGGGCGCTCGCCGGTCCGCCGCCCGTGTTCCAGGTGTGACCGTCCTGGTCGGTCAGCGCGGTGGCGGGCACGTCCTGGTTGCCCAGGAAGCGCTCGGCCAGGAAGGCGATCTCCCGCGACACGAATTCCGCGGGCAGGTCCTCCAGCTCGTAGCCGACGTCGAGGTCGACGTGGTGCAGCTCCAGCTCGACCCAGCGCCGGAAGGGGATCCGGGCCGCGGAGTCCGTCACGCCGTTGCGCAGGGCGACCGTACGGGACCAGTCGGCCGGTTCGGCGGCGGCCGCCAGGAAGCCGTCCGCGCTCTCCCGCAGGTCGGTCAGCTGTTCGGCCGCCGGGCGGGGGGCGCCGTCGGCGATGTCGGCGTCCCGGGTTTCGCCGCTCGCATACATCGGGAGCCCCCGGAGAACATTTCCGAGCGCGTCGGCGTTACGTGAGAGGTGGGCCAGTACGTGGCCCCGACTCCAGCCGGGCAACCGTGACGCCCCGGCGACCGAGGCGTTGTCCAGTTTGCCGGCCGCGTCGAGCAGCCGTTCGGTCGCACCGCGTACAGCTCCCAGGTCGTGCGCATGATCAATCATGTGACCGAGCCTAGCTCCGCCACTCATTCGGGTGAAGGAGTCGGAGGTCGGTCATAAATCGAATGTGCGTGCTATACGCTCGGAATCGAAAGCTTCTCACACCGCTGTGGCGCCCCCCATACCCTGGGAGAGGGGCTCAGTTCCCCCGCTTCTCTCTAGAAAGGTTCGGACCGGCGTGGCCGACCGTCTCATCGTCCGTGGCGCGCGCGAGCACAACCTGAAGAACGTCTCGCTCGACCTGCCCCGCGACTCCCTCATCGTCTTCACCGGGCTCTCCGGGTCGGGCAAGTCGTCCCTCGCGTTCGACACGATCTTCGCCGAGGGGCAGCGCCGCTACGTGGAGTCGCTCTCCTCGTACGCCCGGCAGTTCCTCGGCCAGATGGACAAGCCGGACGTCGACTTCATCGAAGGCCTCTCCCCGGCGGTCTCCATCGACCAGAAGTCGACCTCGCGCAACCCGCGCTCGACGGTCGGCACCATCACCGAGGTCTACGACTACCTCCGGCTGCTCTTCGCCAGGATCGGCAAGCCGCACTGCCCCGAGTGCCACCGGCCCATCTCCCGCCAGTCGCCGCAGGCCATCGTCGACAGGGTTCTCGGCCTGCCCGAGGGGAGCCGCTTCCAGGTCCTCTCGCCGCTGGTGCGCGAGCGCAAGGGCGAGTTCGTCGACCTCTTCGCCGACCTCCAGACCAAGGGCTACAGCCGGGCCAGGGTCGATGGCGCCACCATCCAGCTCGCCGAGCCGCCCACGCTCAAGAAGCAGGAGAAGCACACCATCGAGGTGGTCGTCGACCGCCTCACCGTCAAGGACAGCGCCAAGCGCCGGCTGACCGACTCGGTCGAGACCGCGCTCGGCCTCTCCGGCGGCATGGTCGTGCTCGACTTCGTCGACCTCCCCGAGGACGACCCCGAGCGCGAGCGGATGTTCTCCGAGCACCTCTACTGCCCGTACGACGACCTCTCCTTCGAGGAGCTGGAGCCGCGCTCCTTCTCCTTCAACTCGCCCTTCGGCGCCTGCCCCGACTGCACCGGCATCGGCACGCGCATGGAGGTCGACCCGGAGCTGATCGTCCCGGACGAGGAGAAGTCCCTCGACGAGGGCGCGATCCACCCCTGGTCCCACGGCCACACCAAGGAGTACTTCGGCCGCCTGATCGGCGCGCTCTCCGAAGCCCTCGGCTTCCGTACGGACATCCCCTGGGCCGGGCTGCCGCAGCGCGCGAAGAAGGCCCTGCTCTTCGGCCACAAGATCCAGACCGAGGTCCGCTACCGCAACCGTTACGGGCGCGAGCGCGCCTACACCACCCCCGCCTTCGAGGGCGCGGTGCAGTTCGTCAAGCGGCGGCACACCGAGGCCGAGAGCGACTCCAGCCGGGAGCGCTTCGAGGGCTATATGCGCGAGGTGCCCTGCCCGACCTGCGAGGGCACCCGGCTGAAGCCGATCGTCCTCGCGGTGACGGTGATGGAGAGGTCCATCGCCGAGGTCGCCGCGATGTCGATCAGCGAGTGCGCCGAGTTCCTCGGCCGCCTCAAGCTGAACGCCCGCGACAAGAAGATCGCCGAGCGGGTCCTCAAGGAGGTCAACGAGCGGCTGAAGTTCCTCGTCGACGTCGGCCTGGACTACCTCTCGCTGAACCGCGCGGCCGGCACCCTGTCCGGCGGCGAGGCCCAGCGCATCCGGCTGGCCACCCAGATCGGCTCCGGTCTGGTCGGCGTGCTGTACGTCCTGGACGAGCCGTCCATCGGCCTGCACCAGCGCGACAACCACCGGCTCATCGAGACCCTGGTCCGGCTCCGCGACATGGGCAACACGCTCATCGTCGTCGAGCACGACGAGGACACCATCAAGGTCGCCGACTGGGTCGTCGACATCGGCCCCGGCGCGGGTGAGCACGGCGGCAAGGTCGTCCACTCCGGCTCGCTGAAGGAGCTGCTGGCCAACAAGGAGTCGGTCACCGGCCAGTATCTGGCGGGCAAGCGGTCGATCCCGACCCCCGACATCCGCCGCCCGGTCGACCCGGCCCGCAGCCTCACCGTCCACGGTGCCCGGGAGAACAACCTCCAGGACATCGACGTCTCCTTCCCCCTCGGCGTCCTCACCGCCGTCACCGGCGTCTCCGGCTCCGGCAAGTCGACCCTGGTCAACGACATCCTCTACACCCACCTGGCCCGCGAGCTGAACGGCGCCAAGTCGGTCCCCGGCCGCCACACCCGGGTCGACGGCGACGACCTCGTCGACAAGGTGGTCCACGTCGACCAGTCGCCGATCGGCCGGACCCCCCGGTCCAACCCGGCCACGTACACCGGAGTCTTCGACCACGTCCGCCGGCTGTTCGCCGAGACGATGGAGGCGAAGGTGCGCGGCTATCTGCCGGGCCGCTTCTCCTTCAACGTCAAGGGCGGCCGCTGCGAGAACTGCTCCGGCGACGGCACGATCAAGATCGAGATGAACTTCCTGCCCGATGTGTACGTCCCGTGCGAGGTCTGCCACGGAGCGCGCTACAACCGGGAGACCCTGGAGGTCCACTACAAGGGCAAGTCCATCGCCGAGGTGCTGGACATGCCGATCGAGGAGGGCCTGGAGTTCTTCGAGGCCGTCCCGACGATCGCCCGCCACCTCCGTACGCTCAACGAGGTCGGCCTCGGGTATGTGCGGCTGGGCCAGTCCGCACCGACCCTCTCCGGCGGCGAGGCGCAGCGCGTCAAGCTGGCGAGCGAGCTCCAGAAGCGCTCCACCGGCCGCACGGTCTACGTCCTGGACGAGCCGACCACCGGTCTGCACTTCGAGGACATCAGCAAGCTGATCACCGTGCTCTCCGGCCTGGTGGACAAGGGCAACACGGTGATCGTCATCGAGCACAACCTCGATGTCATCAAGGTCGCCGACTGGGTGGTCGACATGGGCCCCGAGGGCGGCAACGGCGGTGGTCTGGTCGTCGCCGAGGGAACCCCGGAGCAGGTCGCCTCGGTCCCAGCGAGCCACACCGGGAAGTTCCTCCAGTCCATCCTGGACGCGGACCGGATCAGTGAGGCGGCGGTGCCCTCCGGACGGGGGACGGCCCGCAAGCCGGCCGCCCGCAGGACCACGCCGGCGAAGAAGACGGCCGCCGCGGCCAAGAAGGCCACGACGGTCAAGGCGAACGCCACGGTGACCAAGGCCGGTACGGCCAAGGTGGCCGTCACCAAGGCGGCCACCGCGAAGAAGGCCACCACCAAGGCGGCTGCCGTGAAGAAGGCCACCCGCGCCCGCAAGGCCTGAGCGAGGGACCGGGCGGCTCCGCCCGGCCCCGCAGCCGCCCACCCCTCGCCGACGACGGCGGTCCCCGCAGCACGAAGGGGGCCGCCGTCGCCCGTCGAAGGGGGGCGTCCGGCCCGGTCGCAGGGCTTCCGATCCCCGCCGGTATCGTCGGTTCTGTCACCGGCACACGGGGCCGTCGTCTTCGCGCCGCCCTGTCCGGCGATCCCGATCCACCGTGATCCACCCCGAACAACGACCCGTGGAGCCCGCATGCCCGGTCTGCCCGCCGCCCGCCGTACCGTGCTGAAGGGTGCCGCGCTCGCCGGTGCCGCCGGGCTGGGAGCGGCCGCCTGCTCCACCGATTCCAAGCTCGGCCACGCCAAGAACCCCACCCCCACCGCGCCCGTCGACCTCGGGGCTGCCTCGGAGGTGCCCGTCGGCGGAGCCAAGCTCTACCGCGAGCAGCGCCTGGTCGTCGTCTGCCCGGCGAAGGGCGAGTACAAGGCGTTCAGCGCCCAGTGCACCCACGGCGGCTGTGTGCTGGACAAGGTCGAGGGCACCGAGGGGCACTGCCCCTGCCACGGCAGCCGCTTCGACATGACCACCGGCGAGCCGGTGAAGGGCCCGGCCACCGTGCCGCTGCCCGCCGTCCCGGTCACCGCCGAGGGCGGAAAGCTCGTCGCGGGCCCCGACGCCTGACGGAATCGTGGGGCCCCGGCGCCGGAGGCTCCACAGCCCCCGGCCCCGGCGCCCGAGCCCCTGCGGCCCCCGGCGCCCGAGGCTCCCCGGCCCCCGACGCCGCGCAGGCGGTTCGAGGCCCCGGCAGGCGTACGGCCGCCGGCCCTCACTCCCAGTCCCAGTCGATCCCGATCAGGCCCGGCCGTACGCTTTCCTCCACCAGGTGCACGGTCCGGTGCCGGCCGGTCAGCGTGAGGTCCCTGCGGGCCCCGCGCGCCGCCCCCGCCGACGCCTGGGCGAACCGGCGGCACCGCACCGGGAGCGCAGCCTCGTCGAAGCCGACCTGGAGCACGTACTGCCCGCCCCCGAAGGTGAAGCCGCGTACGTACTCGTCGCCGGCCCCGCCCGTACCGTCCTCGAAGCCGTAGCCGAAGAGGTACGTCTCGCCGGACCGCAGCCGGGTGTCGAAGAGCAGCTCCGCCACCAGCACCCCCGCGTCCGGGTCCCAGCGGACCCGGCCCGTCCGGCAGTTCTCCAGGGCCCGCACCACGATCCGCGACGGGTCGCAGCCGGGGTCGCCCCGGTGCACCGCGAGATAGCGGTCGACGCCGTCCCGGTGTGCGCGCACCACGTGCCGGGAGCTGCGGCCCGCCAGCTCGCGCCGCGCCCCGATCCGGACCCGCTCCTGGTGCCCCACGGTGTGCAGCCCGCCGTCCACGGGTGACTCCATCGCCGCGAGGAGCCGCTCCACCGAACCCGACGCCTCCATCAGCGAGCGGTACGAACGGGACGCCGGACGGTCCCCCTCCGCGAGGGCGTCGCCGTCGCGCAGCAGCCGCAGCAGCGAGCCGTCCGGCAGTGCGAGCACCTCCTCCAGCGCCCGCACCGCCCGCAGCGACTCGGCCCGCCGGGGGCGGCGCACCCCCTGCTGCCAGTAACTGAGGCTGGTCACCCCGAGCTTGACGCCCCGGTGCGCCAGATGGTGCTGCACCCGCTGGAGCGGCAGCCCGCGCACCGACAGGGCCGTGCGCAACGCCAGATGGAACGGCCCGGTCCGCAGTACCTGCGTCAGTTCGGTCTCGGTCTGCCGCATGGCGGGCCTCCGGTGAACGTTCACGTGGGGAGTGGCGACATCGCCCCCGGGGGATGCGGGGGAGCAGGTGACCGGGGCGGGGCCGTTCACACGGACGCCGTGCCGTTCACACCGTGATGTCACCTCGCATTGAAGCGTCTTGACCTGCTCCGGACAACGCCGGATGCTCATCGTCAGCGTCCGGACGCGCTCCTCCGATCCCCGCCCCCCGCCTTGGGAGGAACGCCATGCGCAACCGAAGAGTCAGGCCCGGAAGGTTCTCGTTCACCGCCCTCCTGGCCGCCGTCCTGCTCGCCGTCCCCGCGGGCACCGCCACCGCCGCCCAGTCCCCGGACGGAGCCGGCAGCACCGTCGCGGCCGCCCAGCGGCTCAACATCACCATGCAGGCGCAGCAGCGGAGCAACTGGTGCTGGGCCGCCGGAGGCAACACCATCGCCGCCTGGTTCGGCCGCGACTACTCCCAGAACCAGTTCTGCAACGCCGCCTTCAACCGCAACCAGAACTACCAGTGCCCCAACTGGCAGGCCACCCTCGGCAACGTCCAGACCGGCCTGTCCTGGGCCGGGATCAGGCCCGGCAGTTACGTCACCGGCTGGCTGCGCTACCCGACCGTGCAGGCCGAGATATCCGCCCAGCGCCCCATCGAGACCCGTATCCAGTGGTCGTCCGGCGGCGGCCACATGCATGTCATCTACGGGTACGACGACGCCAACAGCTGGGTCTACTGGGGCGATCCATGGCCCTCCAGCGACCGCTACAACTGGGCCTCGCACGCCTGGTACGTCAACAACAACGAGTTCTCCTGGACCCACTCGCTCTACCGGATCGGGGCGTGAGGACATGAACTCCACCACCCGGCGCGTCGCCGCCGCCACCGCCCTCACCGGCGCCGCCCTGTTCGCGGCCGCCGCTCCCGCCCTCGCCGACGACGGCCGGGCGGCCCCGCCGAAGCTGACCGCCGCGACCCTCGAAGCGGCCCACGAGGCCGCCACCGAGCCCGCGACCCTGGCCACCCTGTCCCGGTTCTTCGCCCGGGAGGGCGCGGTGAGCAGAGCGGCGAGCGCACCCCGGATCGAGGGGAAGGCCGTACCCGTCCGCACGCTCTCCGCCGCTTTCGTCGCTGGAAGGCCCGGGGCCGCCCCGAGCACCCTGGACTACCTGGCCAGCACCGCCGTCTCCTCCGACGGCCAGAAGGCCTCCCTGTGGACCGTCCCCCGGGCGGACAAGGGCGCTCAGTGGCAGGTGGTGAACATCGCCACCGGTGACGACGAGGCCCGCTACACCGCACAAGGAGCCCGCGCGCTCCCCGGCGGCACCGTCTTCCGTGAACCGCAGATCGACGCCTGGTACGTCCACGACGGCTCCCGGGTGCTCCCGCTGGACGAGGACGCGAAGGCCGCCGTGGGCGCACGCGGCACCGCGCTCAGCGCCTACCGGACCCGGGTCCAGGAGGCGTACGGAGACAAGCTGCCCGGCTCCGGATACGCCCGCTCCGGCAAGGCGGGCGGCTACGGCCCCGAGGCGGCCACCGGCAACGGGGAAGCCCCGCAGCCCGCACCCGGCCCGGTCCGGGCCCCGGCGGCGGACCAGGCCCCGGACACCGCCGGCAGCTCCGCGCTCGCCGGTGCGGCACAGGGCCCGGACACGGCCCTGACCGCCGTCTCCACCACGGCCGGGGCCGGGGCGCTGCTCGCCCTGGTCCTGTGCGGGGCCGCCGCCGTACGCCGCCGGAACCGTACCGGGCGACCCCCGGTCACGGACGCCTGAGCAGCGGCTCCACCGGCTCACAGGCCCGCGCTCCGGGGTCCGGACACCGCACCGCGCTCCGGAGCGCGGCACCACCCGAGGACGACGCGCTGTCACTGCCCGCAAGTAGGGTGTGAGACATGGCAGACCCCTCCAGCTACCGCCCCAAGCCGGGACAGATCCCCGACTCCCCGGGGGTCTACAAATTCCGCGACGAGCACCGCCGGGTGATCTACGTCGGGAAGGCCAAGAACCTGCGCCAGCGCGTGGCCAACTACTTCCAGGACCTGGCCAACCTCCATCCGCGTACGCGCACGATGGTCACCACCGCCGTCTCCGTCGAGTGGACGGTCGTCTCCACCGAGGTCGAGGCGCTCCAGCTGGAGTACTCCTGGATCAAGGAGTTCGACCCCCGGTTCAACGTCAAGTACCGCGACGACAAGAGCTATCCCTACCTCGCGGTCACGCTCAACGAGGACTTCCCCCGCGTCCAGGTCATGCGCGGCGCCAAGAAGAAGGGCGTGCGCTACTTCGGTCCCTACGGCCACGCCTGGGCGATCCGCGAGACGGTCGACCTGATGCTGCGCGTCTTCCCCGTCCGCACCTGCTCCGCCGGGGTCTTCAAGAACGCCGCGCGCACCGGCCGCCCCTGTCTGCTCGGCTATATCGGCAAGTGCTCGGCCCCCTGCGTCGGCCGGGTCACCCCCGAGGAACACCGGGAGCTGGCCGAGGACTTCTGCGACTTCATGGCCGGACGCACCGGCACCTATATCCGCCGCCTGGAGAAGGACATGACGCAGGCGGCCGAGGAGATGGAGTACGAACGGGCCGCCCGCCTCCGCGACGACGCCGAGGCCCTCAAGCGGGCCATGGAGAAGAGCGCCGTCGTCCTGGCCGACGCCACCGACGCCGACCTGATCGCCGTCGCCGAGGACGAGCTGGAGGCCGCCCTCCAGATCTTCCACGTGCGCGGCGGCCGGGTGCGCGGCCAGCGCGGCTGGGTCACCGACAAGGTCGAGGCGGTCGACACCTCCGGCCTCGTCGAGCACGCCCTCCAGCAGCTGTACGGGGAGGAGCGCGGCGAGGCCGTCCCCAAGGAGGTCCTGGTCCCGGCCCTGCCCGAGGACGCCGAAGCGGTCTCCCAGTGGCTCGCCGAGCGCCGGGGCTCCCAGGTCAGCCTGCGCATCCCGCAGCGCGGCGACAAGAAGGACCTCATGGTCACGGTCCAGCGCAACGCCCAGCAGGCGCTCGGGCTGCACAAGACCAAGCGCGCCTCCGACCTGACCACCCGCTCCCGCGCCCTGGAGGAGATCGCCGAGGCGCTGGGCCTGGACACCGCCCCGTTGCGCATCGAGTGCTACGACATCTCCCACCTCCAGGGCGACGACGTGGTCGCCTCCATGGTGGTCTTCGAGGACGGCCTCGCCCGCAAGAGCGAGTACCGCCGCTTCCAGATCAAGGGTTTCGAGGGCCAGGACGACGTCCGCTCGATGCACGAGGTGATCGGCCGCCGCTTCAAGCGCTACCTCCAGGACAAGGAGCGCACGGGGGAGTGGGAGGAGCAGCAGGCGGCCGCCCCGGCCGCCGGGCCCGCCGCGACCGGCCCCGTCCCCGCCGTCGTCCCGGCCGCCGACGACGGTGAGCCCAGGGAGGACGACGGCCGGCCCAAGCGGTTCGCCTACCCGCCGCAGCTCGTCGTCGTCGACGGCGGGCAGCCCCAGGTCGCCGCCGCCCGGCGCGCCCTGGACGAGCTGGGCATCGACGACATCGCCGTCTGCGGTCTCGCCAAGCGCCTCGAAGAGGTCTGGCTCCCCGATGACGACGATCCCGTGGTCCTGCCCCGCACCAGCGAGGGCCTCTACCTCCTCCAGCGCGTCCGGGACGAGGCCCACCGCTTCGCCATCACCTACCAGCGCGCCAAACGCGCCAAGCGCATCCGCTCCAGCCCCCTCGACGACGTGGCCGGCCTCGGCGAGACCCGGAAGCAGGCCCTGATCAAGCATTTCGGCTCGGTGAAGAAGCTCCGGCAAGCGACAATCGACGAGATCTGCGAGGTCCCCGGGATAGGGCGAAGGACGGCGGAATCAGTGGCCGCGGCCCTCGCCTCGACCACTCCCGCGGCACCTGCCGTGAATACGGCCACAGGAGAGATCATTGAAGAGGACGACGGGGGAAACTGATGACCGAGAAAAGCCACGAGACCGCACAGAACACCACGGACCGAAACACCGCGAGCACCGCAGAAGCAGCGGACAGCGCAGAAGCAGCGGGCAGCGCGGGATCAGCGGACACCACAGACCGAGCAGACGGAGCAGCAGACGTGAGTACGAACACCCCGAACGAGACGGGTGAAGCGGCCATCCCCGAGCTGGTGATCATCTCCGGGATGTCGGGCGCCGGCCGCAGCACCGCCGCCAAGTGTCTGGAGGACCTCGGCTGGTTCGTCGTCGACAACCTGCCGCCCGCGCTGATCCCCACCATGGTGGAGCTCGGCGCCCGCTCGCAGGGCAACGTGGCCCGGATCGCCGTCGTCGTCGACGTGCGCGGCCGGCGCTTCTTCGACAACCTCCGCGAATCCCTCGCGGACCTGGAGTCCAAGCACGTCACCCGGCGGATCGTCTTCCTGGAGTCCTCCGACGACGCCCTCGTACGCCGCTTCGAGTCCGTCCGCCGCCCGCACCCCCTCCAGGGCGACGGCCGCATCGTCGACGGCATCGCGGCCGAGCGCGACCTGCTGCGCGAGCTGCGCGGCGACGCCGACCTGGTCATCGACACCTCCAGCCTCAACGTGCACGAGCTGCGGGCCAAGATGGACGCCCAGTTCGCGGGCGACTCGGAGCCGGAGCTGCGCGCCACGGTGATGTCCTTCGGCTACAAGTACGGACTGCCCGTCGACGCCGACCTGGTCGTCGACTGCCGCTTCCTGCCCAACCCGCACTGGGTCCCCGAGCTGCGCCCCTTCACCGGCGTCAACGAGGAGGTGTCCGACTACGTCTTCGACCAGCCGGGCGCCAAGGAGTTCCTCAACCAGTACACGGAGCTGCTCCAGCTGATCGCGGCGGGCTACCGCCGCGAGGGCAAGCGGTACGTCACCATCGCGGTGGGCTGCACCGGAGGCAAGCACCGCTCCGTGGCCATGTCGGAGAAGCTCTCGGCCCGCCTCGCCGCCGAAGGCGTCGAGACCGTCCTCGTACACCGGGACATGGGGCGAGAGTGACCGGACGCAATCTGCGGATGCGGCGCCTGAGCCGCGCCACCTCGGCGCTCTCCGGCCGCAAGCGCGGTGCTCAGCCCAAGGTCGTCGCGCTCGGCGGCGGCATGGGGCTCTCGGCGTCCCTGACGGCGCTGCGCCGGATCACCGGCGATCTCACGGCCGTGGTCACCGTCGCCGACGACGGCGGCTCCAGCGGCCGGCTGCGCGAGGAGCTGGGCGTCCTGCCGCCCGGCGACCTGCGCAAGGCACTCGCCGCGCTGTGCGGCGACGACGACTGGGGCCGCACCTGGTCCCGGGTCATCCAGCACCGCTTCGAGTCGAAGGGCGACCTCCACGAGCACGCGGTCGGCAATCTGCTGATCGTGGCCCTCTGGGAACAGCTCGGCGACCACGTCCAGGCGCTCGACCTGGTCGGCAAGCTGCTCGGCGCGCACGGACGGGTGCTGCCGATGTCGGCCGTTCCGCTGGAGCTCCAGGCGCTGGTCAAGGGCCACGACCCCGACCTGCCCGACGCGATCGTCACCGTGCGCGGCCAGGCCACGGTGGCGCTCACCCCCGGCGAGGTGCAGTCCGTGCACGTGGTCCCGCCCGACCCGCCGGCCGTCCCGGAGGCCGTGCAAGCGGTCCTGGACGCCGACTGGGTGGTGCTCGGTCCCGGCTCCTGGTTCTCCTCCGTGATCCCGCATCTGCTCGTACCGGAACTGCTCGACGCCCTGGTCACCACGAAGGCCCGCAAGGTCCTCTCGCTGAACCTCGCACCCCAGCCCGGTGAAACAGATGGCTTCTCACCGCAGCGTCATTTGGAGGTTTTGGGGCGACACGCCCCTAAACTCGCCTTGGACGTGGTGCTGGCCGATGAGGCCGCCGTGCCCGACCGTGAGTCCCTCGCCGACGCCGCCAAACGGCTCGGAGCCGCGGTCGAGCTGGCGCCGGTGGCATCGCCCGACGGCGTTCCGGTCCATGATCAGGAGCTGTTGGCCGCCGCGTACGACCGTATTTTTCGGATGCATGGAAGGATCGGCCCATGGCGATGACGCCAGCGGTGAAGAACGAAATCTCTCATCTTCCCGTCACCCGGACCTGCTGCAGGAAAGCAGAGGTCTCGGCGATTCTTCGGTTCGCGGGCGGGCTGCACCTGGTGAGCGGCCGGATTGTGATCGAGGCGGAGCTGGACACGGGGAACGCGGCCCGCCGGCTCAAGCGCGACATCCTGGAGATCTTCGGGCACAGCTCGGAGCTGATCGTGATGGCCCCCGGCGGGCTGCGGCGCGGCTCTCGCTATGTCGTACGGGTGGTGGCGGGCGGCGACCAGCTGGCCCGCCAGACCGGTCTGGTGGACGGCCGCGGCCGTCCGATCCGGGGACTGCCCCCGCAGGTGGTCTCGGGGGCCACCTGCGACGCCGAGGCGGCCTGGCGCGGAGCCTTCCTCGCCCACGGCTCGCTCACCGAGCCCGGCCGCTCCTCCTCGCTGGAGGTCACCTGCCCGGGGCCCGAGGCGGCTCTCGCCCTGGTCGGGGCGGCGCGCCGGCTCTCCATCGCCGCCAAGGCCCGCGAGGTGCGCGGCGTGGACCGTGTGGTGGTCCGTGACGGCGACGCGATCGGCGCCCTGCTGACCCGCCTCGGCGCCCACGACGCGGTGCTCGCCTGGGAGGAGCGGCGGATGCGGCGCGAGGTCCGCGCCACGGCCAACCGGCTCGCCAACTTCGACGACGCGAACCTGCGCCGCTCGGCCCGCGCGGCGGTCGCCGCAGGGGCCCGGGTGGGGCGCGCGCTGGAGATCCTCGGCGAGGAGGTCCCCGAGCACCTCGCCGCCGCGGGACGGCTGCGCATGGAGCACAAACAGGCCTCGCTGGAGGAGCTGGGCGCGCTCGCCGACCCGCCGCTGACCAAGGACGCGGTCGCCGGCCGGATCCGCCGGCTGCTCGCGATGGCCGACAAGCGGGCCCAGGATCTGGGCATCCCGGGGACCGAGTCGACCCTCAGCGAGGAGCTCGCCGACGGACTGGTCGGCTGACCCGGCGGCGAGCGCGGGACGTTGGTCCCGGACCCGTCGGGACCCAGGTCCCGCGTCACCGGGACCCAGGTCCCGACCGGCGAACGGAGGCCCGTGGCCCTACTGGCGAGTACGGGCCTCCGGCCGCGTCCGCGTGGCTCGTAGGGGCCCTCTCGATGTCACTCCCGGGCCCTTGGAGAGGTAGGGTCGGAAGCGGTCGGGGACATCCCTATACAACTCGCCGGCGTCGAAAACCGGCGTACCTAACGAGGAGATCGGTTCGTGACGATCCGCGTAGGCATCAACGGCTTCGGCCGCATCGGCCGCAACTACTTCCGCGCACTGCTCGAGCAGGGTGCGGACATCGAGATCGTGGCTGTCAACGACCTGGGTGACACTGCGACCACGGCCCACCTGCTGAAGTACGACACCATTCTGGGTCGTCTCAAGGCAGAGGTCAGCCACACCGCCGACACCATCACCGTCGATGGTCACACCGTCAAGGTGCTCTCCGAGCGCAACCCGGCCGACATCCCCTGGGGTGAGCTGGGCGTCGACATCGTCATCGAGTCGACCGGCATCTTCACCAAGAAGGCCGACGCCGAGAAGCACATCGCGGGCGGCGCCAAGAAGGTCCTCATCTCGGCTCCGGCCAAGGACGAGGACATCACCATCGTGATGGGCGTCAACCAGGACCAGTACGACGCGGCCAACCACAACGTCATCTCCAACGCCTCCTGCACCACCAACTGTGTGGCGCCGATGGCCAAGGTTCTCGACGAGAACTTCGGCATCGTCAAGGGCCTGATGACGACGGTCCACGCGTACACCAACGACCAGCGGATCCTGGACTTCCCGCACTCGGACCTGCGTCGCGCCCGCGCCGCCGCCGAGAACATCATCCCGACCACCACCGGTGCCGCCAAGGCCACCGCCCTGGTCCTCCCGCAGCTCAAGGGCAAGCTCGACGGCATCGCGATGCGCGTCCCGGTCCCGACCGGCTCCGCCACCGACCTGGTCGTCACCCTCCAGCGCGAGGTCACCAAGGACGAGGTCAACGCCGCGTTCAAGAAGGCCTCCGACGACGGCGCCCTCAAGGGCTTCCTGACGTACACCGAGGACCCGATCGTCTCCTCGGACATCGTCGGCGACCCGTCGTCCTGCACCTTCGACTCCTCCCTGACCATGGTCCAGGAGGGCAGCACGGTGAAGATCCTCGGCTGGTACGACAACGAGTGGGGCTACTCCAACCGCCTCGTCGACCTCACGGTCTTCGTCGGCGAGCAGCTCTGATCCCCGGATCGGCAGGCACATCGATGTGAGCTGAGGGGCTCGGCCGGCGCAACGGAGCGCCGGCCGAGCCCCCCGGCATGCCCATCCGTCCTTGCAAGGAGTAACGGAAGACCAGATGAAGACGATCGACGAACTTCTCGCCGAAGGGGTCGCGGGCAAGCGGGTATTCGTCCGCGCCGACCTCAATGTGCCGCTGGACGGCACCACGATCACCGACGACGGCCGTATCCGCGCCGTCGTCCCGACGGTCGCCAAGCTCGCCGAGGCCGGCGCGCGCGTCGTCGTCGCCTCGCACCTCGGCCGCCCCAAGGGCGCCCCGGACCCGGCCTACTCGCTGGCGCCCGCCGCCGCGCGCCTGGGCGAACTCCTCGGTGCCGAGGTCGTCTTCGCCACCGACACGGTCGGCGAGTCCGCCCGCGCCGCGGTCGCCGCTCTCACCGACGGTCGGGTCGCCGTCATCGAGAACCTCCGCTTCAACGCCGGCGAGACGTCCAAGGACGACGCCGAGCGCGGCGCCTTCGCCGACCGGCTGGCCGAGCTCGCCGACGTCTACGTGGGCGACGGCTTCGGCGCGGTGCACCGCAAGCACGCCTCGGTCTTCGACCTCCCGGCCCGGCTCCCGCACTACGCGGGCTACCTCATCGCCACCGAGGTCGGCGTCCTGAAGAAGCTCACCACCGACGTGAAGCGGCCGTACGCGGTCGTCCTCGGCGGCGCCAAGGTCTCCGACAAGCTCGGCGTGATCGACCACCTGCTGGAGCGGGCCGACCGCATCCTGATCGGCGGCGGCATGGCGTACACCTTCCTCAAGGCCCAGGGCCACGAGGTCGGCAGCTCGCTGCTCCAGGAGGACCAGATCCCGGCCGTGCGGGAGTACCTGCGGCGCGCCGAGGAGAAGGGCGTGGAGTTCGTCCTCCCCGTCGACGTCGTCGTGGCCCCCGCCTTCCCCGACCTGAAGACCAAGGCCCCGGCCCATCCCACCACCGTCGCCGCCGACGCCATGCCGGCCGGCCAGATGGGGCTGGACAACGGGCCGGAGACCAACAAGCTCTACGCAGCGAAGCTCGCCGACGCGGCCACCGTTTTCTGGAACGGCCCGATGGGCGTCTTCGAGCACCCCGACTTCGCCGACGGCACCCGCGCGGTCGCCCAGGCGCTCGTCGACTCGTCGGCCTTCAGCGTCGTCGGCGGTGGCGACTCCGCCGCGGCCGTTCGCATCCTGGGCTTCGACGAGAATGCTTTCGGACATATTTCGACCGGTGGCGGCGCGAGTCTCGAATACCTCGAGGGCAAGACGCTTCCCGGCCTCGCCGCACTGGAGGACTGACCCGCAATGACCACCCGTACCCCGCTGATGGCGGGCAACTGGAAGATGAACCTCAACCACCTCGAGGCCATCGCCCACGTCCAGAAGCTCTCCTTCGCCCTGGCCGACAAGGACTACGACGCCGTAGAGGTCGCCGTCCTGCCGCCCTTCACCGACCTGCGCTCCGTGCAGACCCTGGTCGACGGCGACAAGCTGAAGATCAAGTACGGTGCCCAGGACATCTCGGCGCACGACTCCGGCGCGTACACCGGTGAGATCTCCGGCCCCATGCTCGCCAAGCTGCGCTGCACGTACGTGGCCGTCGGCCACAGCGAGCGCCGCCAGTACCACGACGAGAACGACGAGATCTGCAACGCCAAGGTGAAGGCCGCCTACAAGCACGGACTGACCCCGATCCTCTGCGTCGGCGAGGGCCTGGACGTCCGCAAGGCCGGCAACCAGGTCTCCCACACGCTCGCGCAGCTCGACGGCGCCCTGAAGGGCGTCCCGGCCGAGCAGGCCGAGACCGTCGTGATCGCCTACGAGCCGGTCTGGGCCATCGGGACCGGCGAGGTCGCCACCCCCGAGGACGCCCAGGAGGTCTGCGGCGCGATCCGCCGCCGGCTGGCCGAGCTGTACTCGCAGGAGCTGGCCGACGCCGTCCGCATCCAGTACGGCGGCTCGGTGAAGTCCGGCAACGTCGCGGCCATCATGGCGCAGCCCGACGTGGACGGCGCCCTCATCGGCGGCGCCGCACTGGACGCCGACGAGTTCGTCAAGATCGTCCGCTTCCGCGACCAGTGAGTATGCGGTAGCGCGGATCCGTCGTACCCTTGCGGGGGCCGAGGGGGTTGTCACCCTCCGGCCCCCGCTGTACGTACAGGCAGTAATCGAGAAATCCGGAAAGTAGGGACCAGCCGTGATTCTGGCGTTCCAGATCGCCCTGATCGTCTTCAGCCTGCTGCTGATGCTGCTGGTGCTCATGCACAAGGGCAAGGGCGGCGGTCTCTCCGACATGTTCGGTGGCGGAATGCAGTCCTCCGTCGGTGGCTCCTCGGTCGCCGAACGTAACCTCGACCGGATCACCGTGGTGGTCGGTCTGGTCTGGTTCGCGTGCATTGTCGTCCTCGGTCTGCTCATCAAGCTGGACAACTGACCCGTCGTCCGCGATTCCCGGTGAGGGTGTAACTCCTTTCACTGGACGCGCGTTGGGCCTTACGTAGACTGGGGCATCCTCGAGCACCATCACGCAGGGAGTTACGACCGTGGCAAGTGGCAACGCGATCCGGGGAAGCCGGGTCGGAGCGGGGCCGATGGGGGAGGCCGAGCGGGGCGAGTCCGCACCGCGCGCCCGCATCTCCTTCTGGTGCTCGAACGGGCACGAGACGCAGCCCAGCTTCGCCCATGACGCGCAGGTGCCGGACATCTGGGACTGCCCGCGCTGCGGTTTCCCGGCCGGCCAGGACAAGGACAGCCCGCCCGACCCGCCCCGCACCGAGCCGTACAAGACGCATCTGGCGTACGTACGCGAGCGACGCAGCGACGAGGACGGCGAGGCGATCCTCGCCGAGGCGCTGGCCAAGCTTCGCGGCGAGATCTAGCGGCCGCCTCCCTCGTAACGGGCTCCACGGAACAGGCTCCACGGAACAAACTCCACGGACCACCCAGTCGTTCACCGGCCGGACACCCCACGGGTGTCCGGCCGGATCGCGTTCCCGCGTCACCGCCCTCCGTCACGCCGCCCGCCTCCTCGATCAATTAGGTTGGAGGGGCAGCGGGGATGCTGAGTGACGAGAAGAAGTGGGCTGATATCCGGGATGAACGCAGCAAGCCGAACCAAGCTCAACCAGATGCCCGAGTGGACGGCTCTCGCCAAGCACCGTGAGGAGCTCGGCGCTCCCCGGCTGCGCGAGCTGTTCGCGCGCCGGCCGGACCGCGGCACCGCCTGCACCCTGCGGGTCGGCGACCTCCACCTCGACTACTCCAAGCACCTGGTCACCGACGAGACGCTGCGCCTGCTGCGCGAGCTCGCCGCCGCCACCGGGGTCGCGGAGCTGCGGGACGCGATGTTCCGCGGCGAGAAGATCAACACCACCGAGGACCGGGCGGTCCTGCACACCGCGCTCCGCGCCCCGCGCGATGCGGTCGTCGAGGTCGACGGCGAGAACGTCGTACCCGCCGTGCACGCCGTCCTGGACAAGATGGCCGGCTTCGCCGAGAAGGTCCGGTCCGGGCAGTGGACCGGCCACACCGGCAAGCCAGTCAAGAACATCGTCAACATCGGCATCGGCGGCTCCGACCTCGGACCCGCCATGGCGTACGAGGTGCTGCGCTCCTTCACGGACCGCGCGCTCACCGTCCGCTTCGTCTCCAACGTCGACGGCGCCGACCTGCACGAGGCCGTCCGCGACCTCGACCCGGCCGAGACGCTGTTCGTCATCGCCTCGAAGACGTTCACGACGATCGAGACCATCACCAACGCCACCTCCGCCCGGGACTGGCTGCTGACCGAGCTGAAGGCCGGTCAGGACGCCGTCGCCCGGCACTTCGTGGCACTGTCGACCAACGCCGAGAAGGTCGAGGAGTTCGGCATCGACACGGCCAACATGTTCGAGTTCTGGGACTGGGTCGGCGGCCGCTACTCCTACGACTCGGCGATCGGCCTCTCGCTGATGGTCGCCATCGGCCCGGACCGCTTCCGCGAGATGCTGGACGGCTTCCACCTCGTCGACGAGCACTTCCGCACCGCCCCCCCGGAGGAGAACGCCCCGCTCCTGCTGGGCCTCCTCGGCGTCTGGTACGGCAACTTCTTCGACGCCCAGGCGCACGCGGTGCTGCCCTACAGCCACTACCTGTCCAAGTTCACCGCGTACCTCCAGCAGCTCGACATGGAGTCCAACGGCAAGTCCGTCGACCGCGACGGCGACCCCGTGGACTGGCAGACCGGACCGGTCGTCTGGGGCACGCCCGGCACCAACGGGCAGCACGCGTACTACCAGCTGATCCACCAGGGCACCAAGCTGATCCCGGCGGACTTCATCGGCTTCGCCGCCCCGGTCCACGATCTGCTCCCCGGGCTGATCGCCCAGCACGACCTGCTGATGGCCAACTTCTTCGCCCAGACCCAGGCCCTCGCCTTCGGCAAGACGCCCGAGGAGGTCCGGGCGGAGGGAGTGCCGGAGGAACTGGTCCCGCACAAGACGTTCCGGGGCAACCACCCCACGACGACGATCCTCGCCGACAGGCTGACCCCCTCGGTCCTCGGCCAGCTCATCGCGCTGTACGAGCACAAGGTCTTCGTCCAGGGCGCCATCTGGAACATCGACTCCTTCGACCAGTGGGGCGTCGAGCTCGGCAAGGTCCTCGCCAAGAAGATCGAACCGCTGCTGACCGGTGACGAGGGCGCGGCCCCGGACGCCGGGGAGCTGGACAGCTCCACCGCCGCGCTGGTCGCCGCCTACCGCACCCTGCGGGGGCGCTGAGCCGATGCCACAGGGAGAGGGGACGACGGTACGGCTGCGGCCGCCGCGCAACACGCTGAACGAGCGTGCCGTCGGCTGGTGGCGGGTCCAGTGGCTGCTGATGACCGCGCTGCACGTCGTGCCGCTCGCGGTGCTGGGCGCGCTGATCGGCCCCGCCCGCTTCTGGCTGCTGCTGTCCGCCGCGGTCCTGGCCGCGGCGGGGGCGGCGGCCACCGTCCTCTTCCCCCTGTGGTGGTTCCGTACGCACCGCTGGGAGGTCACCGAGGACGCGGTGTACGTCCGCACCGGGTTCTTCTGGCAGGAGTGGCGGATCGCCCCGATGTCCCGGATCCAGACCGTGGACACCGTGCGCGGCCCGCTGGAGCAGCTCCACCGCCTCGCCACCGTCACGGTCACCACCGCCTCCGCCAAGGGCGCGGTACGGATCCAGGGGCTGGACCACGAGGTCGCCGCCGACCTGGCCGGGCGGCTCACCCGTATCACCCGCGGCACCCCCGGCGACGCCACATGAGCACCGTCGCCCCGGAAGGCGACTGGCGCCGCCTCGACCCCCGTACGGTCCTGGTCACCGCACTCGTCGTGGCAGGCGTCGTCGCGGGAGCCGCCATCCCCGTCACGCTCGGCCTCACCCGATGGTTCGGCCTCCCGGCCGCCGTGCTCCAGGTGCTCGCCGGAGCCGTCCTGGTCGTCGGGGCCGCGGCGGGCGTCGACCGGATCCGCTGGCACCGCACCCGCTACCGCGTCGGCGAGGAGCGCGTCGACCTCCACACCGGCCTCCTCCTCGTCAAACGCCGCTCCCTGGCCCGGACACGTATCCGCACGGTCGACCTCACCGCCAACCTGATGCTGCGCCTCCTCGGCCTGGTCACCGTCCGGATCGGCACCGGCGAACAGGGCCACGACTCGACCCTCCGGCTGGACCCGGTCACCCGCGCCGAGGGCGAACGGCTGCGCCGCCTCCTGCTGGAACGCGCCGGCACCGCACACTCCGGCGTCCACCGCGAAGGGGAACTGGCCGTCCTGGACCCCCGCTGGATCCGCTACGCCCCGGTCTCCTTCGTCGCCCCCATGCTCGGCGGCGCCGCCGTCGGAGCCGTGCTCCAGGTCAGCGACTGGATCGGCGCCCAGGGCGAGGTCATCGAGTGGGCCGGCGACCGCTTCCGGGACACCCCGCTGCTCTGGGTGATCGTCGGCCTGGCCCTGGCCGCCCTGGTCGCGGGCGTCGCCGGAGCGCTCGTCCTCTGGATCGAGATGTGGTGGAACTACCGCCTGGAGCGTGAGCCCGGCGGCACCCTGCGGGTCCGGCGCGGACTGTTCACCTCCCGGTCGATCTCCGTCGAGGAGGCCCGGCTGCGCGGTGTCGACCTGGTCGAGCCGCTGGGCGTGCGGCTGCTCGGCGCGGCCCGGCTGGACGCCATCACCACCGGCCTCGCCAAGGACCACGAAGCCAAGAAGGCCGACCACGACACCCTGCTCCCGGTCGTGCCCCGGACCCGGGCCGACACCGTCGCCGCCGACGTGCTGCGCGCGGCGGTCACCCCGACCGGCGCCGAGCTCGTCCGCCACCCGCGCGCCGCCCGGGGCCGCAGACTGCGCTGGTCGCTCGCCGCGGTCCTCGGCCCGGTTCTCGTCCTGGCCGTCCTCGGGGCGCTGCTCACCCCCGTGCTGCTGGGGATCGCGCTCGGCTGCGCGGTGGTGCTCGCCCCCGTGGCGGTGGCGCTCGCCCTGGACGCGTACCGGGGGCTCGGGCACGCGCTCTCCGGGCGCTACCTGGTCACCCGCTCCGGTACGGTCCGGCGCTCCACCGCCGCCCTGGAGCGGGCCGGGGTGATCGGCTGGACGGTCAAGCAGTCGGTCTTCCAGCGGCGGGCCGGGCTGCTGAGCATCACGGCCACCACGGCCGCGGGCGCGGGCGCGTACACGGCGTACGACACCGACGCGTCCGAGGGCCTCACCTTCGCCGCCGAGGCCGTACCGGGGCTGCTGGAACCCTTCCTGGAGCGCTCCGGGCACACCGGACCGTGACGGACGGCACAGGGTGAGTCCTGTGCCGTCCGGCCCGGGTCGGCGACGATATCGATCATGACTTCCACCAGCCGTCGTACGGTCCTCACCGCCCTCGCCACCGCAGCCGTCAGCGGTCCGCTGCTGGGCTCGCTCACCGCGACCGACGCCCACGCCACCGGTGACCTGGACATCTACACCTCCAACACCGACCTCTACAGAAAGCTCGCCGGACAGGAGGGCGTCGAATTCGCCCGCCGCTACCGGAGACACGAGTACGCCGACCACTCGCTCCCGCAGAAGTACCCGTACAACCGGACCACCGTCATGGCCCTGCACGGCGGCGGCATCGAGATGGGCACCTCCGAACTCTGCCTCGCCATCGCCGGCTACCACCCGGACACACTCGCCCCGCTGACGGACGGCCACGGCACGTTCGACTACTGGATGTTCGAAGGACTGCGCTCATCCGGCAACCGCGACCTGCACGTCACCTCGAAGAACTGCGACGACCACGTCGCCGTCTCCATGGCGGCGAGCAGCCTCAACGTGCTGAGCCTGCACGGCTGTACGGCGGCGCAGGCGGGCACCGCCCCGCAGGCCGTGGTCGTCGGAGGCCGGAACACCCGCTTCAAGACCCTGCTCAAGGCCGAGTTCGACGCGATCGGCATCGCCTGGCGGGACGGCGACGAGGTGCCCGCCCTGGCCGGGGTCAACACCGACAACCCGGTCAACCGCACCATGCTCGCCAAGGGCGGTCAGCTGGAGCTCACCACGGAGCTGCGCGCCGCCATGTTCACCGTCAACACCCGCGCGGGCCGGGCCGGCAGCACGACCCCGCTCTTCGACCGCTTCGTCGGCGCCTGCCGGGCCGCGATCACGAACCTGGAGCAGGGAACGGACCAGGTCGTCCTCTGACCCCGGGATCCCTGGGCCGGCTCAGCCGCCGTACGTCGTGTCGATGACGCAGAAGCGGTTGCCCTCGGGGTCGGCGAGCACCACGAAGTCCGGGTCCGGAGGGTAGAGGTCCCACTCCACCCGGACCGCGCCCAGCCCCACCAGCCGCTCCACCTCGGCCTCCTGCGTATCGGAGTAGAGGTCGAGGTGGACCCGGGGGACCTCCTGCACGGGGGAGGTGGAGCGGCCCAGCGACAGCCCCACGCCGGGTCCGCCCACCGGGACCAGGACCACCCAGTCGTCCGTCCCCGGCTCGCGCTCGGTGTACTGAAGCGCCGCCTTCCAGAAAGCGGCGGCCCGCCGTACGTCGGACGCGCCCATCACCACGGTTCCGATATGCACCATGGGGCGAGCCTTTCACGCGACTGCGCCGCTGTGGGGTGGCGGTGTTCGTGGACAGTCGTACAGCCTTTCCGGAGAGTGTCGGGGGTCACAGAGAGGTGCCGCCGTTCGCCCCTTTTCGGCGTATCCGTACGGTGGACAAGATGTGGGCGGCCGGGCAATATGGCTGCGCCGAAGTTGATCTTCGGAGCAGGGCCGGGGGGTTCGCGTGTCGCATGCCGCATCAGGGTGAAACATCTTGTCGCCGTTCTCGCTCCGGCCTCTTCGGCGGACCGAGCGAAACCCGACCAGGTGAGGCACCCGAGTGAAGGCACATATCGCAAACCGGACGAAGTCGCGGTGGCGGAGACCTCTGACGCAGGCCATGGCCGCAACGGTCGCGGGCGGATCGCTGGCCTGGCTCGTGCTCGCGGGGGGAGCCTCCGTGGCGGCCGAAACTCCGGAGGCCGCTGCCGCCGACGAGGCGCCGGGTTACGCGGTGGAGGACTTCTCCTACCCGCAGGCCGACAAGATCCTCGCGGAGCAGGGGATCCTGCTGAAGCGCGGAGACGGCCACATCGTCCTCGTGGAGTGCGCCGGCGGCACCGGTCTCATCGAGGTGTGGGCACGCCGACAGGACAACAAGAAGATCTGTTTCCGCGCCACCGGGAACTCGGGGTGGCTGACGATGGAGATCCCGGCGGTGCATTCCATCAAGGGCAACGACTACACGACCGAGGTCGACATGACCGTCGGCAGCGAGAAGAAGTCGTTCGACATCACCAGCAACGCATGGACCTCGGTGGGTGAGAGCGCGGACGAGCAGGGCCGTGAGCACATGCTCGTGGAGATCCGGACCGCCAAGTAGTCCCGGAGCGGCCCTGGTTCGCATCGCGATGGAGGAACGCCCGGGCGGCGCGGCCACCGGAACGGGTGTCCGGGCGGGCCCGGCCTGCCCGCCCTCGGGCTCGGCCGGCGCCACCGACCGGCGGATCGAAGCCGGCGACGGTGTCCCGGGCGCCCCGGGCGCCGGTCAGTACCCGGGCAGGAGCGTCCACTTCACGGATGCGCCCCCGTACGCCGGCATGGCGTACGGCCCCACCGCGCCCGCCGCCCGCCGCGCCCTGCCGATCCCCGGCGTGTCCACGGGCGGCGCGGTCGCCCCGGCGACCACGCACCGGCCCGGCACCGGCCGACTCCCGGTGTCCGGCGCGGGTTTCGGCCGCCCGGCACGGTAAGGGCTGTCCACCGCTCCGACCGAAGGCTGACGGAGTCCCCGAAGGCAACGGCCCTCGGGGACTCCCGCTTGTCGGGGGCCCTCACCGGAAGCGGCCCCGTCGGCGAGCCCCACCAACACCCGCCCAAGAGCGAACGAAGGAGCAAGGCATTGAATGCCAGGTTGCGAGCCGCGCTGTCATGGCGTGGCGCCGTGGCGACGCTGATAGCCCTAGTGATGGTCATGGGCATCGATATGCGTCCTGCCGCGGCCGAGGACGAACCGTGGGTGTACGACAGAACCGACGTGCTGGAAGCCTGGAAGTACGGCGGCCCGGGTGTGCGCGAGGCGGCCGCGGTCGCCCTGACCGGTTCCGACCAGGACATCCAGACGTTCATGACCCAGGACCTGCCGAGCATCTGGGAGGACGACCTGCGGGTCCAGGTCGCCCAGGTCATGGGCAAGGGCGGCCCGGCCGTGCGGGACGCGGCCAACACCGCCATGGACGGCAACGCCACACAGCTCAAGGCCTTCCTGGGCACCACACTGGCCCCGGCGCACGACGAGGACCTGCGGGTCAGGGTCTCGACGGTGATGGCCACGGGCGGCCCGGGTGTGAAGGCAGCGGCCGGCGCCGCGCTGGACGGCACGGCCGACGACTGGAACGCGTTCCTCCAGGACGGCCAGTACAAGGCGCGCAACGACGACAACCGCGTTCTCGTCTCCCGGCTGCTGGGATCGGGCGGCCCGAACGTACGGAAGCTCGCGAACCAGGCCATGGACGGCACGGACGCGGACATCCAGGAGTTCCTGGACCACGGGTGGGCGATCGCGTCGGCGCGCGACCAGGAGACGCTCACCGTCGCGGAGTTGGCCGCCGTCGCCAGCCACGCGCAGAAGCAGGCCAAGAGGCTCACCGAGACCGCCAAGGACGAGGCGGACAAGGCGGAGAAGGCCACGGCGGCGGCCAAGACAGCGGCGCTGCTCGCGGCCAAGGAGGCGAAGGAGTCGCAGGAATCGGCCGGGAAGGCCGCGGCGGCCGCCTCCCGGGCCGCGGCAGCCGCGACCCGCGCCGCTCAGTCGGCCCGCACCGCGGTGTCGGCGGCCGCCGCGGCGAACGCCACGGCCCGCGTGGCGGCCACCGCAGCGGCGCAGGCGGCCTATGCCGCCAGCCGGGCGGGCAACGCGGCGGCGCTGGCCCGGTCCGCGGCCGGTGCGGCCGCCGGTGACGCCTCCCTCGCCAAGAAGGCCCGGAAGGCCGCCGAGAAGGCGCGCGACGCCGCGGACGGGGCCGAGGACGCGGCCGACGCCGCCGAGCAGGCCGGTGTCGCCTCCGAGGAGGCCGCCAAGTCGGCCGGAGCGGCGGCCAGCGCGGGGGCCAACGCCGCAGCGGCGGCAGCGGCGGCAGCCGACGCCGGCCGATGGGCCGGCTCGGCGGGCGCCAGTGGCGACAAGGCGGCCGCGGCGGCGGCCAAGGCCAAGCGGCTCGCCGACCAGGCGACGAGGGCGGCCAGAGCCACCCAGATCAACGCCAACCAGGCCGCCACGGCCGCCCGGCAGTCGCGTGACGCGGCCAATGACGCGGCCACGCACGCCCGAGCCGCGGCGAAGGCGGCGGACAAGGCCGCCGACGAGGCGGGCAACGCGGTGGATGCCGCGGAGGCGGCCACCGCCGCCGCGAACGCGGCGACGAAGTCCGCCGACAACGCGCTGAAGGCGGCGCGACAGGCCATGACCGTGGTGGACCTCGCCCGCAAGACGGACGCCGAACGGCTGGCCCAGCAGCAGGACGAGGAAGTGCTGGCCGCCGAGGAGGCCAACCGGGCCCACGAGGCCCGCACGGCCGCCGCCCAGTGGCAGGTCGGCCGCATCCAGGAACTCACCGCGCGGACCCGGACGCTGCTGGCGGAGGCCAAGGCGGCATCCGACCCGGCGATCACCGCCACCAAGGGCCGGCAGGCCGCGGTCAACATGCTCCGCAGCAGCGGCACCTGGGTGCGGAGCGCCGCCGAAGCCGCGCTGTCGGGCACCGACGCCGGTGTGTCCGAGTTCGTGCACACCACGCTGGCGGTGGCGCTGGAACAGGACGATCGCGCCAGCGTCGCCCACATCGCCGCCACCAGCGAGATTCCGGCCCAGCAGCAGGCGGCCCTGGACATGGTCGACGAACCGGTCGAGCGGGTACGGGAGTTCCTTCGCACCCGCGCGTATCCGGGCAAGGGGGACGACGACCGGGTCGCCGTCGCCAAGCTCCTCGCCGAGGGCGGCCCCGGTGTGAAGGCCGCCGCCGGCGCGGCGCTCGACGGCACCGACGCCGATGTGGCGCGGTTCCTGGAGACCGGGCAGCACACGGCCCGGGAGGACGACGACCGCGTTCTGGTCAGCAAGGCCCTCAGTACCGGTGGCCCCGAGGTCAAGGCCGCGGCGCAGGCCGTGCTGTCGGGTCCGCCGAGCAGGCTGCGCCCCTTCCTGGAGATCGGTCTCCACCGGGCACGGCAGCGTGACGCCAATGCCGGAGCCCACATCGCGGAGGTCAACACGCTGCTGCTGGCCGCCTACAAGTCGGCCCACCTCGCACAGAAGGACGCCCACCTGGCCCAGAAGGTGGCCGCGGACGCGCGCAAGAACGCCGCGGACGCCGTGAAGTGGGCGAACAAGGCAGCCGACTCCGCCAAGGACGCGAACAACTACGCCAAGCAGGCCGATGCGTCGGCGAACGAGGCGGCCGCGTCCTCCGAGAAGGCGGCCGAATCCGCCCGGACAGCGCGCAACGCGGCTGCGGCGGCGCAGAAGGACGCCCAGTCGGCGGCCCGCTCCGCGGAACGCGCCCAGCACTCCGTCGGCGTCGCCGGGAACTACGCGTACCAGGCCGGGATCTCGGCCTATCAGGCCGGAATCTCGGCAGCGGCCGCGGACAAGGACGCGGTCGCCGCGGCCAAGGCCGAGACCGAAGCCCTGAAGATCGCCGCCACCAAGCTGATCGCGGAACTGCAGGAGCAGATCCGGGCGGAGATGAAGGACCCGAGCAAGCCGATCTCCGACGACGAGATGCGCAAGGCGGTGCAGAAGCGGTTCGTCGAATTCCGCCAGGGGCTGCTGGACAACGAGGAGCTGAGGCCGGGTGACACGGTCCTCATCTGCGTCTCCGACGGTGCCGGCGGAATGGGCTGCAGCGAGAGTTCCTACATCGACCAGATGGTCGCCTGGTACATCGGCGCCGACGAGATCGAGAACTGCCTCGCGAACAAGTCGCTCTCGTGCGTCGACGATCTCATCCTGAGCGCCCTCAAGCTCAAGATCCTCAAGAAGCTCCCCTGTAACGGCACGGGAGCATCGGGCGCACGGGTCATGACGGGCGAGGTCCGGACCGTCGCGTTCCAGGCGGGCAAGGGCAAGGGCAAGAAAAAGTGCCCCGGCAACCGCCTGTCGGACGATCTGCCCACGGGGATGAGCTGGGAGATCGCGGAGGCGTACGACCTCTACAAGCAGGGCGGGCTCACCTCCCACGACACCTACAAGGGCAAAGAGTGGCCGAAGTGGGCCGGAGCCAAGGAGTACGCGGTTCCGAACGCTTCCGACAAGCAGAGGATCCTGGTCAAGACCCTGCCGAACGGGATTGAGATGATCGGGTGGACCTCGACCCACTACAAGAAGATCCAGCGCTTCACGGCTCCGCACTTCCCTGACTGGGGCTGGAACAAGAAGAAGAAGTAGACAGCAGTCGGCACACAGTCGAAGCCGCGTGACACAGCGTCGGGAGTTCCGGCGAAGGGGTCGCGCGGCTTCGGCCTTCCCCGTTGAACGGATCGGTTACGCATGAACCCCGAACGTGAAGGCATCGACGATTCGCAGGACGTCCTGTATCGACTTGTCGATCAGGAATCCGGAGCGGTCCTGATCGCTGCCGAAGACCTGCTGAACTACTTCATGGAGGAGGACCGGGAGCCGCCGGAGACCGTCACCTTCGTCCGGGTACACCAGGTCGGCCGTGGCCGGCGGAAGACCGAGCGCGCCGAACTGCAGGTCGTCGACCGGCAGGGGAGAACGATCGGGGCGTACTACCTCGGGAGGGTGGCCGCCGAGTTCCGGCACGAGCTCGTGTCGTCCGGCGCGGACCGCCCCGACCTCGACTACTCCATCGGACACATCTGCGAGTACCCCCGGGCCGGAGAGATCTGGCGGAAGTGGGCCACGCGTCGACCCGTCGAGCGCGGGGAATGGGCCCACTACCCGTCCGACTGGCACGAGAGCTGGCTGCACGTCGTGCAGACCGCCTGGTTCGACTCCGGGCGGGACGCGACCCGCTACGGTACCGACGGGACGGCGGTCATCGACAGCACCGCAATCACCACGAGGGACGGCTTCTACTGCGCCCTGGGAGAAGCCGTCAACGGACCCGGCGGCTACTTCGGTTCGAACCGCGACGCGGTCTTCGACTGCCTTCGGACCATGCGGCGCGACGGAGCGACGCCGTTCCGCCTGGTGTGGCGGAACTACGCGGCCTCCCGCGAGGCGCTGGGCAGCGATTTCACCGAGAGCGTTATCTCTCTGTTCGAGGAGTGCGGTGTGGAGACCGAGCTGTCCTCGGAGTGATGTTCCGCGCCGCTCCTTGAACGGCGCGTCCGTCACGCCGCAGGCCCGGACCGCTCGGTAGGAAGCGGTCCCGGGCCTGCGAGGTTCTGCGACGCTCAGGCGGAAGCCGGCGGATACAGCGCGCGCGGCAGTCGCGAGGCCGCCGCCGCGTCCAGCAGCCACAGCGTGCGGCTGCGGCCGTAGGCGCCCGCCGCAGGGGCCTGGATCTCCCCGGCCCCGGACAGGGCGATGGCCGCGGCCTCCGCCTTGTCCTCGCCCGCCGCCAGCAGCCACACCTCGCGCGCCGCGCGGATCGCGGGCAGGGTGAGCGAGACGCGCACCGGCGGCGGCTTGGGAGCCCCGCGCACACCGACGACGGTGCGTCCGGTCTCCCGTACCGCGGGCAGCTCCGGGAAGAGCGAGGCCACATGCGTGTCCGGGCCGACGCCCAGCATCAGCACGTCGAACGTGGGCACCGAGCCGTGGTCCTCGGGGCTCGCGGCGGCGGCCAGTTCGGCGGCGTAACCGGCTGCCGCCGCGTCCACGTCCTCGCCGTACGGCCCGTCGGACGCGGGCATCGCGTGCACCCGGGCCGGGTCCAGCGGCACCGCGTCGAGCAGCGCCTCGCGGGCCTGGGTGGCATTGCGCTCCGGGTCGCCCTCGGGCAGGAACCGTTCGTCGCCCCACCACAGGTCCAGGCGCGCCCAGTCGATCGCGTCCCGGGCGGGCGCGGTGGCGAGCGCGGCCAGCAGGCCGTTGCCGTTGCGCCCGCCGGTCAGCACCACCGAGGCGTGGCCCCGGGAGGCCTGGGCGTCCACGATCTTCGTGATCAGCCGGGCCGCCGCGGCCTGCGCCATCAGCTCCTTGTCGCGGTGCACGACCAGTTGGGGAGGCGTCACTTCGAGGCCGCCCTCTTGGCCGGGGCCTTCTTCGCGGCGGCACCCTTCGGCTCGGCCGCCTTCTCCGCCTTCTCCTCGGCGGCCCCCGCGGGAGCGTCCTTGCCCGCGCCGGGAGCGTGCAGCCGGTCGACGCCGAACTTCACCGCGGACGCGTAGGTGTTGTCCGGGTCGAGCCGGCGCAGCTCCTCCGCCAGCAGCTCGGCGGTCTCCCGCCGCTTGAGCGCCACCGCGCGGTCCGGCTGGTTCTGCATGGAGAGGGTGGCCAGCGAGCCGTCGGGCCGGTCCAGGACGATGACGCCGTTCTTCGTCTCCATCCGGACCGCGGTGAGACCGGGCCCCCGGGAGAACGTGCGCTCCACCGGAACGCCGAGCCGGTCCGCGAGCCACATGGCGAGCAGCTCGCAGCTCGGGTTGTCGCTCTCGCCCTCGACGGTCGCGCCGATGACCTCGGCAGGCTGCTGGTCCAGCGCGGCGGCCAGCATCGAACGCCACGGCGTGATCCGGGTCCAGGCCAGATCGGTGTCCCCCGGGCTGTACGTCGCCGCCCGCACCGCCAGTTCGTCGAGCGGACGCTCGGCCGAGTAGGTGTCGGTGATCCGGCGCTGGGCGAGGGCCCCGAGCGGGTCCTTCGCCGGGTCGGAGGGCGCGCCCTCGGGCCACCACACCACGACCGGGGCGTCCGGCAGCAGCAGCGGGAGGACCACCGACTGCGCGTGGTTGGCCAGTTCGCCGTACAGCCGCAGTACGACGGTCTCGCCGGTGCCCGCGTCGGAACCGACCCGGACCTCGGCGTCGAGGCGGGCGTCGCGGCGGGCCCGGGGCGAGCGGCTGACCCGCTTGATCACCGCGATGATCCGCGAGGGGTGCTCGCGGGAGGCGTCACCGGCCGACTTGAGCGCGTCGTACGCGTTCTCCTCGTCGGTGACGATGACCAGCGTGAGCACCATGCCGATGGCGGGGGTGCCGATGGCCCGGCGGGCCGAGACCAGCGCCTGGTTGATCTTGCTGGACGTGGTTTCCGTGAGATCGATCTTCATGGCCGCCTCCAGCTCCGTCCGTCACGTGCGAGCATCTCGTCGGCCTCGGCCGGACCCCAGGTGCCGGCCGCGTACTGCGCGGGCTTGCCGTGCTTGTCCCAGTACTCCTCGATCGGGTCGAGGATGGTCCAGGAGAGTTCGACCTCCTGGTGGCGCGGGAAGAGGTTGGCGTCGCCGAGCAGGACGTCCAGGAGGAGCCGCTCGTACGCCTCCGGACTGGACTCCGTGAACGACTCGCCGTACGCGAAGTCCATCGTGACGTCCCGGACCTCCATCGAGGTGCCGGGCACCTTGGAGCCGAAGCGCACGGTGACACCCTCGTCCGGCTGGACCCGGATGACCAGGGCGTTGCCGCCCAGCTCCTCGGTGGCGCCGGACTCGAAGGGGAGGTAGGGGGCGCGCTTGAAGACGACCGCGATCTCCGTGACCCGGCGGCCGAGCCGCTTTCCGGTGCGGAGGTAGAACGGCACGCCCGCCCAGCGGCGGTTGTTGATCGTCAGCTTGATCGCCGCGTAGGTGTCGGTCGTCGACTTGGGGTCGATACCGTCCTCTTCCAGATAGCCGGGGACCTCCTCGCCGCCCTGCCAGGCGTGCGCGTACTGGCCGCGCACGGTGTGCTTGCCGAGATCCTCGGGCAGCTCGACGGCGGTGAGCACCTTGAGCTTCTCGGCGACCAGGGCCTTCGGGTGGAAGGAGCCGGGCTCCTCCATCGCGGTCAGCGCCAGCAGCTGGAGCAGGTGGTTCTGGATGACGTCACGGGCGGCGCCGATGCCGTCGTAGTAGCCGGCCCGGCCGCCGATGCCGATGTCCTCGGCCATCGTGATCTGTACGTGGTCGACGTAGGACCGGTTCCAGATCGGCTCGAACATCGTGTTGGCGAACCGCAGCGCCAGGATGTTCTGGACCGTCTCCTTGCCCAGGTAGTGGTCGATCCGGAAGACCTCGTTGGGCGGGAAGACGTCGTGCACGAGCTGGTTGAGCTCCTGCGCGCTGGCCAGGTCGTGGCCGAACGGCTTCTCGATGACGGCACGCCGCCAGGAGCCCTCGCTCTGGTCGGCCAGGCCGTGCTTCTTCAGCTGCTGGACGACCTTGGGGAAGAACTTCGGCGGCACGGACAGGTAGAAGGCGAAGTTGCCCCCGGTGCCCTGTGCCTGGTCGAGCTCCTGGATGGTCGCCTTGAGCGTCTCGAACGCCTCGTCGTCGTCGAAGTTGCCCTGGACGAAGCGCATCCCCTGGATGAGCTGCTGCCAGACCTCCTCGCGGAACGGCGTACGGGCGTGCTCCTTGACCGCGTCGTGGACGACCTGCGCGAAGTCCTCGTCCTCCCAGTCGCGGCGCGCGAAACCGATGAGCGAGAAGCCCGGCGGCAGCAGGCCGCGATTGGCCAGGTCGTAGACGGCGGGCATCAGCTTTTTACGGGACAAATCGCCCGTGACGCCAAAGATGACCAGGCCCGACGGCCCCGCGATACGCGGGAGCCGTCGGTCCTGTGCGTCACGGAGCGGGTTGGCTCCGGGAACAGCAGACAAAGTGGTCAGCCCTCCGAGGGGGCGAGGCGCGAAAGCTCCGCCTCGGTCGACTTGAGCAGATCGTTCCAGGACGCCTCGAACTTCTCGACGCCCTCGTCCTCCAGCACCTGCACGACGTCGTCGTAGGAGATGCCGAGCTTCCTGACCGCGTCGAGGTCGGCGCGCGCCTGGTCGTAGCCGCCGGTGACGGTGTCACCGGTGATCTCACCGTGGTCGGCCACCGCGTCCAGCGTCGCCTCCGGCATGGTGTTCACCGTGTTCGGCGCCACCAGGTCGTCGACGTACAGCGTGTCCTTCAGGGCCGGGTCCTTGACGCCGGTCGAGGCCCACAGCGGGCGCTGCTTGTTGGCCCGCGCCGTGTCCAGGGCCGCCCAGCGGTCGCCGGAGAAGACCTCCTCGTACGCCTCGTAGGCCAGCCGGGCGTTGGCCAGCGCGGACTTGCCCTTGGCCGCCTTCGCCTCGTCCGAGCCGACGGCGTCCAGCCGCTTGTCGATCTCGGTGTCCACGCGGGACACGAAGAACGAAGCCACCGAGTGGATCTTGGAGAGGTCCAGGCCCGCGGCCTTCGCCTTTTCCAGGCCCGCCAGGTAGGCGTCCATGACCGCGCGGTAGCGCTCCAGCGAGAAGATCAGCGTCACGTTGACGCTGATGCCCCGGCCGATCGTCTCGGTGATCGCCGGCAGACCGGCCTTCGTCGCCGGGATCTTGATGAGCGTGTTCGGCCGGTCGACCAGCCAGGCCAGCTGCTTGGCCTCCGCGACGGTGGCCGTGGTGTTGTGCGCCAGGCGCGGGTCCACCTCGATGGAGACCCGGCCGTCCTGGCCGCCGGTGGCGTCGAAGACCGGGCGCAGGATGTCGGCGGCGTCGCGGACGTCCGCCGTCGTGATCATGCGCAGGGCTTCCTCGACGGTGACCTTCCGGGCGGCGAGGTCGGTGAGCTGCTGCTCGTAACCGTCGCCCGAGGAGATCGCCTTCTGGAAGATCGACGGGTTGGTGGTGACGCCGACGACATGGCTCTGGTCGATCAGCTCGGCCAGGTTCCCGGACATGATCCGCTTGCGCGACAGGTCGTCGAGCCAGATCGCCACGCCCGCCTCGGAGAGGCGCTTGAGTGCGTCTGTCATGAGTTGCATCTCCTACTGGTCGTATATACCGGCGTCAGCGTGCTGCGGCGGCGAGGGATTCCCGTGCGGCGGTGGCCACGTTCTCGGGAGTGAAGCCGAACTCGCGGAAGAGGACCTTCGCGTCGGCGGAGGCCCCGAAGTGTTCCAGCGAGATGATCCGGCCGGTGTCGCCGACGTAGCGGTGCCAGGTGAGGCCGATGCCCGCCTCGACCGCGACCCTGGCCTTCACCGACGGCGGCAGCACATGGTCCTTGTACGCCTGGTCCTGCTCCTCGAACCACTCGACGGACGGCATCGAGACGACCCGGGTCGGGACTCCGCCGGCCTGGAGCTGCTCGCGTGCCTCGACGGCGAGGTGGACCTCGGAGCCGGTCGCGATGAGCAGCACCTGCGGCGCCGTGTTCTGCCCGGAGGGCCCTTCGGCCTCGAACAGGACGTAACCGCCCTTGGCCGCGTCCTCGTTCGCCTCGTACGTCGGCACGCCCTGCCGGGTCAGCGCGAGGCCGTGGGGTGCGCCCTCGCCGAACACCTTGGTGTAGCGGCGCAGGATCTCGCGCCAGGCGATGGCGGTCTCGTTCGCGTCGGCCGGGCGCACCAGGTTCAGGCCCGGGATGGCGCGCAGCGCGGCCAGGTGCTCGACCGGCTGGTGGGTGGGGCCGTCCTCGCCGAGACCGACCGAGTCGTGCGTCCACACGTACGTCACCGGCAGGTGCATCAGCGCGGACAGCCGCACCGCGTTGCGCATGTAGTCGGAGAACACCAGGAACGTGCCGCCGTAGATACGGGTGTTGCCGTGCAGCGCGATGCCGTTCATCGCGGCGGCCATCGCGTGCTCGCGGATCCCGAAGTGGACCGTGCGGCCGTACGGGTCGGCCTCCGGCAGCGGGTTGCCCGCCGGGAGGAACGACGACGTCTTGTCGATCGTCGTGTTGTTCGAGCCCGCGAGGTCGGCGGAGCCGCCCCACAGCTCGGGCACGATCTCGCCGAGCGCCTGGAGCACCTTCCCGGACGCGGCACGGGTGGCCAGGCCCTTGCCGGGCTCGAAGAAGGGGATCTTCTCCTCCCACCCCGCCGGGAGCTCGCCCGCGGCGATCCGGTCGAAGTCGGCGGCCCGCTGCGGGTTGGCGGTGCGCCACGCGGCGAACGACTTGTCCCACTCGGCGCGGGCCTCACGGCCGCGGTCCAGGGCCTGCCGGGTGTGGCCGATGACCTCCTCGGAGACCTCGAAGCTCTGCCCGGGGTCGAAGCCGAGGACCCGCTTGGTCGCCGCGACCTCGTCGTCGCCCAGCGCCGAGCCGTGCGCGGCCTCGGTGTTCTGGGCGTTCGGGGCGGGCCAGGCGATGATCGAGCGGGCCGCGATGAACGAGGGACGCCCGGTCTCGGCCTTGGCCGCCTGGAGCGCCGCGTACAGGCCGGCCGGGTCGAGGTCGCCGCTGGGGAGCTGGTCGACGCGCTGGACGTGCCAGCCGTAGGCCTCGTACCGCTTGAGGGTGTCCTCGGAGACCGCGGTCTCCGTGTCGCCCTCGATGGAGATGTGGTTGTCGTCCCAGAGCAGGACCAGGTTGCCCAGCTTCTGGTGCCCGGCCAGCGAGGACGCCTCGGCGGAGATGCCCTCCTGGAGGCAGCCGTCACCCGCGACGACCCAGACCATGTGGTCGAACGGGGAGGTGCCCGGGGCCGCGTCGGGGTCGAAGAGCCCGCGCTCGTAGCGGGCGGCCATCGCCATGCCCACCGCGTTGGCGACGCCCTGGCCCAGCGGCCCGGTCGTCGTCTCCACACCGGTCGTGTGGCCGTACTCCGGGTGCCCCGGGGTCTTGGAGCCCCAGGTGCGGAAAGCCTTGAGGTCCTCCAGCTCCAGGCCGTAACCGGCGAGGTAGAGCTGGATGTAGAGCGTCAGGCTGGAGTGGCCGGCGGACAGGACGAACCGGTCACGACCGGTCCACTCCGCGTCCGCGGGGTCGTGCCGCATCACCTTCTGGAAGAGGGTGTACGCGGCAGGAGCCAGGCTCATCGCCGTGCCCGGGTGGCCGTTTCCGACTTTCTGTACGGCGTCCGCAGCGAGGACGCGGGCGGTGTCCACGGCCCGCTGGTCCACATCGGTCCACTGGAGGTCTGTGGTGGTCGGCTTGATGCTCACCCTGAGTCAGGGCTCCTCTCCACTGTCGTAAACCGGTGACTGTTACCGCACCGGGCGCTGTCGAGCCTACCCCCGTTGGCAGGCACGCTTTCCGAGCACTTTCCAGGGTGTGGGCGACCCGTGGAGTTCGCCTCCCGGCGGAATGGCCGTCCGGCGAACAGTCACCCCCAACACGACCCCACCCCCGCGAGGGAGGGCGTATCCGCTACGTCTAGAGTGAACGGGTTCGCGCAAGTCTTCACCGGGCCTCCTCGCCCGGAGCTTGCTGGGATTTCTCTGTCAGGGGTGTGCGTGACGGCCGTCGAGTCCCGACCCGCAGGGGTCGCCTTGACTCCCAGCCCGGGGGGCCATCGCCCGTCCGGGGCCCGCGTCAAGGCCTTCGTGGCTCTTACCAAGCCACGGATCATCGAGCTGTTGCTCATCACCACCGTTCCGGTGATGTTCCTCGCTGCCCAGGGTGTACCCGACCTGTGGCTCGTCCTCACCACCACCATCGGCGGATACCTCTCCGCCGGCGGTGCCAACGCGCTCAACATGTACATCGACCGGGACATCGACGCGCTGATGGACCGTACGTCCCAGCGCCCGCTGGTCACGGGCATGGTCAGCCCCCGCGAATGCCTGGCCTTCGGCATCGCCCTCGCGGTGATCTCCACGCTCTGGTTCGGGCTGCTCGTCAACTGGCTCTCGGCCGCTCTCGCACTCGGCGCGCTGCTCTTCTACGTCGTCGTGTACACGATGCTGCTGAAGCGCCGCACCTCCCAGAACATCGTCTGGGGCGGCATCGCGGGCTGCATGCCGGTCCTCATCGGCTGGTCCGCCGTGACGAACGAGCTCTCCTGGGCCGCCGTCATCCTCTTCGCCGTCATCTTCTTCTGGACGCCGCCGCACTACTGGCCGCTGTCGATGAAGGTCAAGGACGACTACGCCCGGGTCGGCGTCCCGATGCTCCCGGTCGTCGCCTCCAACCGGGTGGTCGCCCGGCAGATCGTCCTCTACAGCTGGGTGATGGTCGCGGTCTCGCTGCTGCTCACCCCGCTCGGCTACACCGGCTGGTTCTACACCGCGGTGGCGCTGCTGTCCGGCGGCGCCTGGCTCTGGGAGGCCCACGGCCTGCAGAACCGGGCCAAGGCCGGGGTGACCGGGGCCAAGCTCAAGGAGATGCGGCTCTTCCACTGGTCCATCACCTACGTCTCGCTGCTCTTCCTGGCCGTAGCGGTGGACCCCTTCCTCCGCTGAGGTCCTCCCGCACGGGCGGGTCACGTGGCACAAGCCACGTGACCCGCCCGTCGCCAGTTCATCTACCCGTCGGTAGCATCCTGTTCATGGCAGAGACGGCAGCAGACGCAAGCGACACCGGGCAGACCTCGCGGACGGACGCCAGGAAGGCGGCCCGCGCGGAGCGCAGGGCGGCGAAGCTCGCCCACCAGATCGGCGCCTTCGCCAAGGAGCACGGCGGCGCCGAGGGGCAGCTCGCCTACCTGGGCCAGGCGGGCGCCCGTATCGTCCTGGTCGGCGAGGACGGCGCCTGGGGCGACCTCGTGGCCCCGACCTACGCGGTGGCCGAGAGCGCGGCCTCGAAGTCCGGCATCACGATGCACGAGGAGTTCGACGGCGAGTTCGCGCTCAAGGTCCGCACCGGCCCGTACGAGTGGTCCCGGATGGCCGGGATCCAGGTCGGCGGCCCCTCCAACGACCGCTGACGCGGCTCTCTTCACCCCGTGGTGGCGTCTCTCGCCGGTCGGGGCCGGGTCCGCGAAGCCCGGCACGGCACCGGCCGCCGCGGCACTTTCCGGCCCTGATCGACGAGACAGCCGCTCGGGCAACACCTGACCCGGGGCTCACCCGTTAGGCCGTGCACACGCACGCCGTCCCAGGGAGCCCCGGATGACCGAGACCGTGCCCGTGGCCGACCTGGTCGACCAGAACTGCCACGGCGTCCTGCGCACCGAGCTGGGCCTCGGCACCTTCGAGGCCCGGCTCGGTACCGCCGGCGGCGCACCGGCCGCCCCCGGCACCACCTTCTTCGACACCCAGACCGGCTTCGCCGTGCGCCGCTGGTGCCCGCCCCTCCTCGGGCTCGAAGCCCACTGCCCGCCCGCCCGCTACCTGGCCCGCCGCCGGGAGCTGGGCGTCGCCGAGACCTCCCGCCGCCTGCTGCGCGCCGCCGGGGTCTCTGCCCACCTCGTCGACACCGGCCTCCCCGGCGACCTCACGGGACCGGCCGAGATGGCCTCGGCGGCCGGCTCCGAGGCCCGTGAGATCGTCCGGCTCGAAGTCCTCTCCGAACACGTCGCCGACACCTCGGGCACCGTCGACGCCTTCCTCGTCAACCTGGGCGAGGCCGTGCACACCGCCGCGTCCTCCGCCGTCGCGTTCACCTCGGCCGGCGGGGGCGCCCCCTACGCCGCCCCCGAGCCGCCGGGACCGGTCCGGGTGCGGGCGGCGGCCGGACGCTGGCTGGCCCGGCGGGAGGCGGAGCGCCGGGCAGCCCGACGGGGCGCGGGGAACCGGGGGTGCGGCGGGGCGCCCGTCGAGCCGGAGCTGCTGGACCATCTGCGCTGGTCAGCGGTGGCGTGCGGGCTGCCGCTCCAACTGCGCCTGGGCACCGCGGACCCGGCCCGCTTCGCCGACTTCGCCGCCGCGACCGAGGGGCACGGCTGCGACCTCGTCCTCCTGCACGGTTACCCGTACCACCGGCAGACCGCCGCGCTGGCCGGCCGGCACCCGCATGTCTACGCCGACCTGGGGGCCGTACCGGCGCGGACCGGGGCACGGGCGGCGGGCGTCCTGGCGGAGATCATGGAGCTCGCGCCGTTCGGCAAGCTGCTGTACTCCAGCGGGGCGCGGGGGCTGCCGGAACTGCACCTGGTGGGTGCGCGGCAGTTCCGCGAGGCGCTCGGGCGGGTGCTGGGCGGCTGGGTCGCGGACGGCGCCTGGACCCGGCAGGACGCGGCCCGGGTCGCCGCGATGATCGGGTCGGGCAACGCACGCCGGGTGTACGGGCTGGGGTGAGGTGCGGGGCGTACCGGAGGCGTCCGGGGCGTACGGGAAGGGCGGCGGGCCATCGGCCCGCCGCCCCTCACCCGCCGTATGTCCGTCCTCCGCCCTCCGTCAGACGGCCGTCGCCGGTGCCGTCTCCGGCCGGCCGGCGGAGGGGCCGGGCAGCGGGGCGGGCACCTCGTCGCCGCGCTCGCGCATGCTCAGTACGAGCCGGATCACGGCGATCCACATGATGGCCGAGCCGAACATGTGCACGCCGACCAGGATCTCGGGGACGTCGCTGAAGTACTGGACGTATCCGATCGCACCCTGGGCGAGCAGCACGACCAGCAGGTCGCGGGCGCGGGCTCGGGCGTCCGCGGGGGCGTCGACCACCCGCAGGGCCAGCCACATCGCGATGGCCAGGGCGCAGACCACCCAGGCGGCGATGGCGTGCACATGGGCGGCGGCCGACCAGTCCCACGGCATGCGCGGTACGTCGCTGCTGTCGCCGGCGTGCTTGCCGGAACCGGTCACCGAGGTGCCCAGCACGATCAGGACCACCGTGGTCGCCACGATCGCCCACGCGAGACGCCGCACCGGCAGCGGGGTCCGCGGGCGCGGCGGGCCGTCGCCCTCGCCGACCCGCACCCAGGTGATCACGGTGACCGCGAGGAGCGCGTTGGCCAGCAGGAAGTGCCCGGCCACCGTCCACGGGTTGAGGCCCGCCCAGACCGTGATCCCGCCGAGTACGGCGTTGCCCAGCACGATCCAGAACTGCGACCAGGCCAGCCGGGTCACCTTGCGGCGGCGCGGCTTGACCGAGCTGACGGCGATGATCGCCCAGCCGACCGCGGCCGACAGCACATAGGTCAGCATCCGGTTGCCGAACTCGATCGCGCCGTGCAGCCCCTGCTCGGGCGTCGCGAACAGGCTGTCGTCGGTGCACTTGGGCCAGGTGTCGCAGCCGAGGCCCGAACCCGTGAGCCGGACGGCCCCGCCCGTGACGATGATGAAGACGCTCATCATGACGGCGGAGAGCGCGGCGCGCTTCACCACCCGGGTGGACGGCGTCCAGCGCTTGGCGATGAGGGAGATGGGGGTTTCCACGCGGACCATCGTAGGACGGGGCTTGTGCATGTTTTCACGAGGGGGTGTCGTGCCGGGCGTCGTGGACCCGGCCCTGATCGACGCGACATCCCCTGGGGGTGGGTTCGTACCCGCTTGCCCGGGAAGATCCCTGCTGCCGGCCCTACTCCCAGCGGAAGAACCTCGCCGCCGCGCCGAGCCCCAGCACCGCCCACACCGCGAGGATCCCGGCCTCGGCCCACGGCATCGACGCACCGTGCTGGAGGACGTCCCGCAGGCCCTCGGAGAGCGCCGATACGGGCAGCAGCTCCAGCGCCGAACGCACCGCGTCCGGGAACCGGTCCAGCGGCACGATGACCCCGCCGCCGACCAGCAGCAGCAGGAAGACCAGGTTGGCGGCGGCGAGCGTCGCCTCCGCCTTGAGCGTCCCCGCCATCAGCAGTCCGAGCCCGGAGAACGCGGCGGTGCCCAGGACGAGGAGCAGGAGCACCCAGAGCGGGTTGCCCTGCGGCGACCAGCCGAGCGCGAGGGCGATGACGGCCAGCAGCACGATCTGGAGCACCTCGGTGACCAGCACCGACAGCGTTTTCGCGGTCATCAGGGCCCAGCGGGGCAGCGGGGAGGCCCCGAGCCGCTTGAGGACCCCGTAACGGCGTTCGAAGCCGGTGGCGATGGCCTGGCCGGTGAAGGCCGTGGACATCACGGCGAGCGCCAGGATGCCCGGGGCCAGGAAGTCGACCGACGCGCCCGCGCCGGTGTCGACGATGTCGACCGCGCTGAACAGCACCAGCAGCAGCGTCGGGATGATCACCGTCAGCAGCAGCTGCTCGCCGTTGCGCAGCAGCATCCGGGTCTCCAGCGCGCTCTGCGCGGCGATCATCCGGGGGAGCGGGGCGGCGCCGGGGCGCGGGGTGTACGTACCGGCGCTCATGCGCGCAGCTCCTTGCCGGTCAGCTTCTTGCCGGTCAGTTCGAGGAAGACGTCCTCCAGGGTGTGCCGCTCCACTGAGATGCCTTCGGGCATCACGCCGTGCTGGGCGCACCAGGAGGTGACCGTGGCCAGCAGCTGCGGGTCGATGGTCCCGGTGATCCGGTACGTCCCCGGCAACGGCTCGGCGGCCTCGGAGCCGTCGGGCAGCGCCTTGACCAGGGAGCCGAGGTCGAGCCCGGTACGTCCGGTGAAGCGCAGGGTGTTCTCGGCGCCGCCCCGGCAGAGCTGCTCCGGGCTGCCCCGGGCGATGACCCGGCCCGCGTCGATGATCGCGACGTCGTCGGCGAGTGTCTCGGCCTCGTCCATGAAGTGGGTGGTCAGCACCACGGACACCCCGTCGGCGCGCAGTTCGCGCACCAGGTCCCAGGTGGAGCGGCGGGCCTGCGGGTCGAGCCCGGCGGTCGGCTCGTCCAGGAAGACCAGCTCGGGCCGGCCGATGACCGCCATGGCCAGGGAGAGGCGCTGCTGCTGGCCGCCGGAGAGCCGCCGGTAGGCGGTGCGGCCGCAGTCGCCGAGGCCGAGACGTTCGGTCAGGGCGTCCACGTCCAGCGGGTGGGCGTGCAGTTTCGCCATGTGGCGGAGCATCTCGTCGGCGCGTGCCCCCGAGTAGACGCCGCCGGACTGGAGCATCACCCCGATCCGCGGACGCAGCCGCTCCGCGTCGGCGACCGGGTCGAGTCCGAGGACCCTTACGGTGCCCGCGTCGGGGCGGCGGTAGCCCTCGCAGGTCTCGATGGTGGTGGTCTTCCCGGCACCGTTCGGGCCGAGGACGGCGGTCACCGCGCCGGTCGCGACCACCAGATCGAGGCCGTTCACCGCGGTCTTCGTGCCGTACCGCTTCACCAGGCCCTTGACCTGTACGACGGGCTCGTTCTCCATGGCGCGTAAGTCTAGGCAGGGCCCCGGAGCAGACGTCTCCCGGGGCCAGATTAGGTAACCCTAAGTGACGAACCACACCGTAGATCATTCCGGACCGTGGTTGTCAGGGGCGAATGAATTACGCAACAATGGTGTTGTGAAATACGACGGACGGGCTCCTCAGGAGGAACTCGCGACCGGTGAGCGTTCGACGCGCAACCGGGTCGCGCGCTCCATTCTGGACCACGGCCCCTCCACCGTCGCCGATCTCGCCAAGCGCGTAGGCCTCACCCAGGCCGCCGTCCGCCGCCACCTCGACGCCCTCGTCTCCGACGATGTCGTCGAAGCCCGTGAACAGCGGGTCTACGGGGCGCGGACCCGCGGCAGGCCCGCCAAGGTGTTCGCCCTGACGGACTGCGGCCGGGACGCCTTCGACCAGTCCTACGACAAGCTGGCCGCCGACGCCCTGCGCTTCATCGCCGAGTCCGGCGGGGACGAGGCGGTCATCGCCTTCGCCCGCGCCCGGATGGCCGCGACGGGCGAGGCGTACCGCGCCGCGGTCGAGGCGGCGGAGCCCGGGGGCCGCACCGAGGCCCTCGCCAGGGCCCTGTCCGCCGACGGGTACGCTGCTACGGCGCGAAGCGCGCCGGGCCCCCAGCAGGGCGAGCAGCTGTGCCAGCACCACTGCCCGGTGGCGCATGTCGCCGAGCAGTTCCCACAGCTGTGCGAGGCGGAGACGGAATTCTTCTCCAGCCTCCTCGGGACCCATGTGCAGCGTCTGGCCACCCTCGCCCACGGCGACGGTGTGTGCACGACCTACGTGCCACGCAGTGGCCACGCCGCACCCCCACAGACCACCCATTCAGCATCTGCAAGCACGGCCGGGAGGAACCCCGCATGACGCTCCCCACGGAGACTGCCCACCCTGAGCTCGAGGGTCTGGGTACGTACGAATTCGGCTGGGCCGACTCCGACGCGGCAGGCGCGGCGGCGAAGCGCGGTCTGTCCGAGGCTGTCGTCCGCGACATCTCGGACAAGAAGAACGAGCCCGAGTGGATGCTGAAGCTGCGTCTCAAGGGCCTCAAGCTCTTCGGCAAGAAGCCCATGCCGAACTGGGGCTCCGACCTGTCGGGCATCGACTTCGACAACATCAAGTACTTCGTGCGGTCCACGGAGAAGCAGGCGGCCTCCTGGGAGGACCTGCCCGAGGACATCAAGAACACGTACGACAAGCTCGGCATCCCCGAGGCGGAGAAGCAGCGCCTCGTCGCCGGCGTCGCCGCGCAGTACGAGTCCGAGGTCGTCTACCACCAGATCAACGAGGAGCTGGAGGCGCAGGGTGTCATCTTCATGGACACCGACACCGCGCTGAAGGAGCACCCGGAGCTCTTCAAGGAGTACTTCGGCACCGTCATCCCCGTCGGTGACAACAAGTTCGCCTCGCTGAACTCCGCGGTGTGGTCCGGGGGCTCGTTCATCTACGTGCCCAAGGGCGTCCACGTGGAGATCCCGCTCCAGGCCTACTTCCGTATCAACACGGAGAACATGGGCCAGTTCGAGCGGACGCTGATCATCGTCGACGAGGACGCCTACGTCCACTACGTCGAGGGCTGCACCGCCCCGATCTACTCCTCGGACTCGCTGCACAGCGCCGTGGTCGAGATCATCGTGAAGAAGGGCGGCCGCTGCCGCTACACGACCATCCAGAACTGGTCGAACAACGTCTACAACCTGGTCACCAAGCGGGCCGTGGCCTACGAGGGCGCGACCATGGAGTGGGTCGACGGCAACATCGGCTCCAAGGTGACCATGAAGTACCCGGCGGTCTACCTGATGGGCGAGCACGCCAAGGGCGAGACCCTGTCCATCGCCTTCGCGGGCGAGGGCCAGCACCAGGACGCCGGCGCCAAGATGGTCCACATGGCCCCGAACACCTCCTCCAACATCGTCTCCAAGTCGGTGGCGCGGGGCGGCGGCCGCACGTCCTACCGCGGACTGATCGAGATCGGCGAGGGCGCGCCGGGCGCGAAGTCCAACGTGCTCTGCGACGCTCTGCTCGTCGACACGATCTCCCGCTCGGACACCTACCCCTACGTCGACGTCCGCGAGGACGACGTGTCGATGGGCCACGAGGCGACCGTCTCCAAGGTCTCCGAGGACCAGCTCTTCTACCTCATGAGCCGCGGGCTCACCGAGTTCGAGGCGATGGCGATGATCGTGCGCGGCTTCGTCGAGCCGATCGCCAAGGAGCTGCCCATGGAGTACGCCCTGGAGCTCAACCGGCTGATCGAGCTGCAGATGGAGGGTTCGGTCGGCTAGGTCCTCACCCGAGGACCACCGGGACGGCCGTCCGCGGCCGTCCCCGCCCCACCGAATTCCCCGAGTTCTTGACTGAAGAAAGCGAGCACTACGACAGCCATGGCTGAGGCTCAGAACACTCCGGCGGGCTCCACCACCGCCGGCTCCATCGCGGTGGCCGCCGAGTCGACCGTCGCCACCCGTATGAGCGCACCCCCGTCCTTCGACGTCGCGGACTTCCCCGTCCCGCACGGCCGCGAGGAGGAGTGGCGCTTCACGCCGCTGGAGCGGCTGCGCGGGCTGCACGACGGAACCGCCGTAGCGAACGGCGGAGGCGTGAAGGTCGCCATCGAGGCCCCCGAGGGCGTCACGGTGGAGACCGTCGGCCGCGACGACTCCCGGCTCGGCAAGGCCGGCACCCCGGTGGACCGGGTCGCCGCCCAGGCGTACAGCTCCTTCGAGCAGGCCTCCATCGTCACGGTCGCCAAGGAAGCCGTGCTCACCGAGCCGATCCGGATCGCCGTGCACGGCGAGGGCGGCGTCGCCTACGGCCACCAGCTCATCCAGCTCGGTGCCTTCGCCGAGGCCGTCGTCGTCATCGACCACACCGGTGACGCGGTGCTCGCCGCCAACGTCGACTACGTGCTGGGCGACGGCGCGAAGCTGACCGTCGTCTCCGTCCAGGACTGGGACGACACGGCCGTCCACGTCGGCCAGCACAACGCGCTGGTCGGCCGGGACGCCTCGTTCAAGTCGATCGTCGTCACCTTCGGCGGCGACGTGGTGCGCCTGCACCCCCGGGTCGCCTACGCGTCCACCGGCGGCGAGGCGGAGCTCTTCGGTCTGTACTTCACCGACAAGGGCCAGCACCAGGAGCACCGCCTCCTGGTCGACCACAACACCCCGCACTGCAAGTCCAACGCGGTGTACAAGGGCGCCCTCCAGGGCGACGGCGCGCACGCCGTCTGGATCGGCGACGTCCTCATCCAGGCCGCCGCCGAGGGCACCGACACCTACGAGATGAACCGGAACCTCGTCCTCACCGACGGCGCCCGGGTCGACTCCGTGCCCAACCTGGAGATCGAGACCGGCGAGATCGTCGGCGCAGGCCACGCCTCGGCGACCGGCCGCTTCGACGACGAGCAGCTCTTCTACCTCCAGTCCCGCGGCATCCCGGCCGAGGAGGCCCGCCGTCTCGTCGTGCGCGGCTTCTTCGCCGAGCTGGTCCAGCAGATCGGCCTGCCGGACGTCGAAGCGCGCCTCATCGAGAAGATCGAGGCCGAGCTGAAGGCGTCCGTCTGATGTCCTTCGTCAAAGCCTGTGCGCTGAGTGAGCTGGAGGACGACACCCCCAAGCGGGTGGAGCTCGACGGCACACCCGTCTCCGTCGTCCGCACCGAGGGCGAGGTGTTCGCGATCAACGACATCTGCTCGCACGCGAACGTGTCCCTCTCGGAGGGCGAGGTGGAGGACTGTGCGATCGAGTGCTGGCTGCACGGATCGTCGTTCGACCTCCGCACCGGCAAGCCGTCCGGCCTTCCCGCGACGCGCCCCGTCCCCGTATACCCCGTAAAGATCGAAGGGGACGATGTGCTCGTCTCCGTCACCCAGGAGTCCTGAGTCACCCATGGCAACGCTTGAAATCCGCGACCTGCACGTCACCGTCGAGGCCGACAACGCCACGAAGGAGATCCTCAAGGGCGTCGACCTGACCGTGAAGCAGGGCGAGACCCACGCCATCATGGGCCCCAACGGGTCCGGCAAGTCCACCCTCGCGTACTCGCTGGCGGGTCACCCCAAGTACACGATCACCAGTGGCACGGTCACCCTGGACGGCGAGGACGTCCTGGAGATGTCCGTCGACGAGCGGGCCCGCGCCGGCCTGTTCCTCGCCATGCAGTACCCGGTCGAGATCCCCGGTGTCTCGGTCTCCAACTTCCTGCGCACCTCCGCCACCGCCATCCGCGGCGAGGCCCCCAAGCTGCGTACGTGGGTCAAGGAGGTCAAGGAGACGATGGCCGAGCTCCAGATGGACCCGGCCTTCGCCGAGCGCAACGTCAACGAGGGCTTCTCCGGCGGTGAGAAGAAGCGCCACGAGATCCTTCAGCTGGAGCTCCTCAAGCCGAAGATCGCCGTCCTGGACGAGACCGACTCCGGCCTGGACGTCGACGCGCTCAAGACCGTCTCCGAGGGCGTCAACCGGGTCCGCGAGAGCGGCGAGGTCGGCACCCTGCTGATCACGCACTACACCCGCATCCTGAAGTACATCAAGCCCGACTTCGTGCACGTCTTCGCCAACGGCCGTATCGCGGCCTCCGGCGGTGCCGAGCTGGCCGACCAGCTGGAGAACGAGGGCTACGAGGCCTACACGAAGGGTGGCGCTTCCGCGTGACTGACGCCCGACAGGGGCTCACCGGCCTCCTCGACACAGAGGCGATCCGCAAGGACTTCCCGATCCTGGACCGTACGGTCCACGACGGCAAGAAGATCGTTTACCTGGACTCCGCGGCGACCTCGCAGAAGCCGCGCCAGGTCCTCGACGCGCTCAACACGTACTACGAGCGCCACAACGCGAACGTGCACCGTGGCGTCTACACGATCGCCGAAGAGGCCACCGCGCTGTACGAGGGCGCCCGCGACAAGGTCGCCGCCTTCATCAACGCACCCAGCCGCGACGAGGTGATCTTCACGAAGAACGCCTCGGAGTCGCTGAACCTCGTGGCGAACATGCTCGGCTGGGCGGACGAGCCCTATCGGGTGGACCGTGAGACCGAGATCGTCACCACGGAGATGGAGCACCACTCCAACATCGTGCCGTGGCAGCTGCTCGCGCAGCGCACCGGCGCGAAGCTGAAGTGGTTCGGCATCACCGACGACGGCCGCCTCGACCTGTCCAACATCGACGAGATCATCACCGAGAAGACGAAGATCGTCTCCTTCACGCTGGTCTCCAACATCCTGGGCACGATCAACCCGGTCGAGCAGATCATCCGCCGCGCCCAGCAGGTCGGCGCGCTGGTCTGCATCGACGCCTCGCAGGCGGCCCCGCACATGGTGCTCGACGTGCAGGCCCTCCAGGCCGACTTCGTGGCCTTCACCGGCCACAAGATGGTCGGCCCGACGGGCATCGGCGTGCTGTGGGGACGGCAGGAGCTCCTGGAGGACCTGCCTCCGTTCCTCGGCGGCGGCGAGATGATCGAGACCGTGTCGATGCACTCGTCGACGTATGCTCCGGCGCCGCACAAGTTCGAGGCCGGTACGCCCCCGATCGCCCAGGCCGTCGGCCTCGGTGCGGCCGTGGACTACCTCTCGGCGATCGGCATGGAGAAGATCTACCAGCATGAGAAGGCGATCACCGAGTACGCGGTGAAGCGCCTCCTGGAGGTCCCGGACCTGCGGATCATCGGTCCGGCGACGGCCGAGGACCGCGGGGCGACGATCTCCTTCACGCTCGGCGACATCCACCCGCACGACGTGGGCCAGGTCCTCGACGAGCTGGGCATCGCCGTCCGGGTCGGTCACCACTGCGCGCGGCCGGTCTGCCTGCGGTACGGAATTCCCGCGACGACGCGAGCGTCGTTCTATCTGTACTCCACGCCCGCCGAGGTCGACGCCCTGGTGGACGGTCTGGAGCACGTCCGGAACTTCTTCGGCTGAGGGCTGACAGGTGAAGCTGGAATCCATGTACCAGGAAGTGATCCTGGACCACTACAAGCACCCCCACGGGCGCGGCCTGCGGGACGGCGACGCCGAGGTGCACCACGTCAATCCGACGTGCGGCGACGAGATCACGCTCCGGGTGAAGTACGACGGCGAGACCATCGCCGACGTGAGCTACGAGGGCCAGGGCTGCTCCATCAGCCAGGCCAGCGCCTCCGTGCTGAACGAGCTGCTCGTCGGCAAGGAGCTGTCCCAGGCACAGAAGATCCAGGACACCTTCTTGGAGCTGATGCAGTCCAAGGGCCAGCTGGAGCCGGACGACGCGATGGAGGAGGTGCTGGAGGACGCCGTCGCGTTCGCCGGCGTCTCCAAGTACCCCGCCCGGGTCAAGTGCGCGCTGCTGAGCTGGATGGCGTGGAAGGACGCGACGGCCAAGGCGCTGTCCGAAGGGAAGACCGCATGAGCGACAACGAGACCGCGACCATGAAGCCGGCCTCCGAGGAGGAGGTCCGCGAGGCGCTGTACGACGTCGTCGACCCCGAGCTGGGCATCGACGTCGTCAACCTGGGCCTGATCTACGGCATCCACGTCGACGACGCCAACATCGCCACCCTCGACATGACCCTGACGTCCGCGGCCTGCCCGCTGACCGATGTCATCGAGGATCAGGCGAAGTCCGCCACCGACGGCATCGTCAACGAACTCCGGATCAACTGGGTCTGGATGCCGCCGTGGGGCCCGGACAAGATCACCGACGACGGACGCGAGCAGCTGCGCGCGCTCGGCTTCAACGTCTGACACTCCCGGACAGCTCTGACGCGTCCCGGACAGCTCTCCGACACGTCCCCGGGGTTCCGGCATATCCCCCGGGCAAAGTGGCGAACGGCCATGCCCGCCAGGCACACTGGCGGGCATGGCCGTTCGTATGTACCACATCGCCGTCGACTCCCACGACCTGCCGCTCATGGCCCGCTTCTGGAGTGCGGTGCTGGACTGGCAGGTGCTCTTCGAGGACGAGGAGGAGATCGTCATCGGCGCCCACGAGACCGCGCTGCCGGGCATGTGCTTCCTCCCCGTGCCGGAGGGGAAGACCGTCAAGAACCGGCTGCACATCGATCTCACCCCCGACGACCGGGACGCCGAGGTCGAGCGGATCATCGCGCTCGGCGCCCGGCGGGTGGACGTCGGGCAGGGGCCGGACGCCACCTTCGTGGTGATGGCCGATCCGGAGGGCAACGAGTTCTGCGTGCTGCGCCCCAAGCGGACCCTGACCGACTGAGACCGGCTCGGACCGGCCGGGAGCAGGCTGAGACCGGCTCGGATCGGCTGGTACCGGCTCGGACCGGCTGGGACCGGCCGCCCGGCCCTCCGCGCTCAGGCGGGGGCGGGCGGCGGCGGGCCGTACTGCTCGGGCAGGGGCTGCGCAGCCGCCTCTGCCAGGACCGGGCCCAGGTTCTCCGTGCGCATCCGGCGGTCGACGTACAGCAGACCGATCACCAGCGGCGGGAAGACCGCCGTGAACAGCTGGGCGATCAGCTGGCTGACGAACGACAGCAGGACCAGGCCGCCGAACAGGGCCACGATCTCCCCGCCGCTCGGGTCGGCGTCCACGTCGGCGGGGTCGAACAGGCCGGGGAGCAGGCCGGCCATCTGGAACGGCATCTGGATCATGTAGCCGATCATGGACGCCAGCGCGTAGGCGACCAGCCCGACGCCGAAGACCCGCCACCAGCTGTTCCGCACCAGTTGGGCCGAGCGGCGCAGGGCGGCGACCGGGCGCTGGTTCTCGAAGACCACGACCGTCGGGGCCAGGGAGAACCGCACCCAGAGCCAGACCGCCACGGGGGCGACGAGCAGCGTGCCGATGACGCCGGCCGCGATCAGCGGCACGACGCCGTCCTCGTCGCCCAGCGAGACGGTGTAGATCGTCAGCCCGGCGATGGCGGTCATGAAGAGCGCCATCGGGATGACCGCGATCAGACCCGTCAGGAACACCGTGCCGATGATGGACCAGACCCGCGACCACGCACGGCTCCAGACGGCGCCGAAGCGGATCGGGCGGCCCAGGACGGCTTCCTGGAGGACGACGGGCACCGCTGCCTGCACCACGGCCGACGCCAGCAGATAGACGATGACGCCGATGATCATCAGCACGCCGAACGCGACGCCCAGCGGGACCAGTTGCGCCGCGTCCGGGGAGCCGGTGGTCAGCTCGTCCCAGTGGGTCGCGACGGCGGAGCCGGCGACCACCAGTGCGACGATCATCACGAGCGCCGCCGCGCCGAACAGCGTCAGGGCCACGCCGGTCAGCGGCTTCCAGTACCGCCCGAGCGTCGAGAAGGCACCGCTGAGCATGTCCGAGATCCTCAGCGGCGCCAGGGGTATCACCCCGGGCCTGGGCGGTGCGGCCCACCCGCCGTTCCAGCCGCCGTCCGGTCTCTGCGCGCCCCCGTGGAAGGGCCCCCCACCGTGAGGTGCGCCCCCGTACGGGCCGCCGCCCCACCCTGCGTCCTGCGCCACTGCGTCTCCGTCGCGTCGTCGGCCCGCACCGGCGGGCCGTGTTGTCGGTCGGCACACCGTAGCTTCCCCGGCGCGGCCCGATGATATGTACGGCCGTACGCAACGTTGGGTACAGTCGTACACATGGGATATGCATACGGACTGCTGGCCGCCGCCATCGCGGCGGAGGTGGCCGGGACGACGGCCATGAAGTACAGCGAGGGCTTCACCCGGCTCTGGCCCTCGCTCGGCACCGCGGTGGGCTATCTCATCGCCTTCACGCTGCTCGCGCAGACCCTCAAGACGCTCTCTGTGGGCACCGCCTACGCCATCTGGGCCGGCGTGGGCACCGCGGCCGTCGCCCTCATCGGGATCCTGTTCCTGGGGGAGTCCAGCGGCCTGGCCAAGATCACGGGCATCACCCTGATCGTGGTCGGGGTCGTCGTCCTCAATCTGGGAGGGGCCCACTGATGGCCCGGCGGTACGACCCCGAGCGGCGGACGCGGATCATCGACGCGGCGCTGCGTGTGATCGCGGCCGACGGCCTGGCCGGGCTCAGCCATCGCACCGTGGCCGCCGAGGCCGATGTGCCGCTCGGCTCGACCACGTACCACTTCGGCTCCCTCGACGAACTCCTGGTCGCCGCCCTGCGCCGGTGCAACGAGAACTTCGTCCAGGCCCTGCGCGGCAGCGAGGTCCTGGCCGCGCCGGGGCCCATATCCGCCGGACCTGACGGATCCGCCGCGTCCGTCGGCCTCGCGGAGGAGCTGACCCGGCTGCTGGAGGAGTGGTTCGCGGGCGAACGCGGGGCGATCGAGCTGGAGTACGAGCTGTATCTCGCGGCCCTGCGCCGCCCCGCGCTGCGCCCCGTCGCCGCCGAGTGGACCGAGGAGGCCGTCGAGCTGCTGTCCCGGCGCACCGACCCGGAGACCGCGCGGGCCCTCGTCGCGCTGATGGACGGCGTCTGCCTCCAGGTCCTGCTGACCGGCGGCACGTTCGACGCGCCCTGCACCCGCGAGATGCTGGGCCGGATCGTCGACGGCGGCGTCTGAGCCGTAGGCGGTAGCCGCCTGAGCCGGGGCCGCGCCTGCGCCGGAGGCGGCACCCGCCTGAGCCGTGCCTGCGCCTGAACCGGTGTCGCGGGCGCCCCGCTCAGTCCGCCGGGCGGCGGCGGACCGCTTCCAGGGCCTCGCGCACGCTCGCCTCGATGTCCGTGACCGGGTACAGCACTTCGCGGATCGTCCGCTCACGGTCCACCACCAGCGTCAGCCGCTTGAGCCTGCTCACGCCCGCCGCCCGGAACGTCGGCAGCCGCAGCGCCGCCGTCAGCGTCAGATCCGCGTCCGAGAGCAGCGGGAAGCGCAGCCCTTCCTTCTCCGCGAACGCGCGCTGCTCGTCCGGGCGTTGCACGGACACCCCGTGCACGGTCGCGCCCGCCGCCGTGAAATCGGCCAGCTGGTCGCGGTACGTGCACGATTCGAGGGTGCAGCCGCTCGCCCCCGGGATCCCCGCCCAGCCCGGCGGGTAGGCGTCGCGGCGGGCGTAGGCGCTGGGGAAGCAGTACAGGACGGTGTACGGGGTGCCGGCGACCGGGTCGCGCGGCTCTCCGTCGTCCCCCGTCAGCAGCAGCTCCGGCAGCCGCGTCCCCCGCAGCGCCCGCACCCGGGCCGCCTCCCGTGAGGCCTCCGCCGTCGTCGCCATCGTCTCCCCTTCCCCCAGCACCCAGGTGTCGCCCCAGTCCTGGAGCGCGATCAGTACGGGCAGCAGCGCCCGGCCGCGCGGGGTGAGGAGGTACTCGTACCGGACCGGGCGGTCCTGATACGGCTCCCGCGCCAGCACCCCCGCGTCGACCAGCAGCCGCAGCCGCTCGGTCAGCACCTTGCGCGAGACGCCCAGCTCCTGCTGGAGCGCGTCGAACTGGTGCACACCGCGCGCGGTGTCCCGCACGATCAGCAGCGTCCACCAGTCGCCCACGACGTCGAGAGCCTGGGCGATCGAGCAGCCGGCGCCGGCCAGGCTGGTGCGCTGGGGCATGGTCGTTCCTCCGGTTGTGGCCGCTGTCCGCCCCGCGCTGCCCGGGGTCCTTCGGTTGACCCCGATGGAATCATGCTGCCATAGTCCGTTCCCATAAGGAACTCGCTAAGGGTGTGTGTGGGGGAGCGGGGATGGGCATGGTGCGCGGTGTTCCGCGGACGGTACGGCTGCTGGCGCTCGGGGCGTTCCTCAACGCCGTCGTCAGCTTCACCTTCGTCTATCTCTTCGTCTACCTCGTCGGGCCGCGTGGCCTGTCCGTCACCCAGGCCGGAGTGATCAGCGGCATCGGCGGCGTCGGCCTGGTCGCGGGAAACTTCACCGGCGGCTGGTTCGGAGACCGCCTCGGTCATCGCCGCGCCCTGCTGACCGGTGCCTGCGTCAGCGGGACGGCGCTCGTCGTCCTGCCCGTCCTGCCGGTCGCCGCGCTGTACGCGGTGCTCCCCCTCGGGCCTTTCGTTCGGATCATGCCGGGCTCGCGGGGTTCGGCACGCACTCCCCCAAGCTCTCGGCTTCGCTCGAGCAGGGAGGGGCCCCCTCCGACGTTGTCGTCAGTCGCCAATGCTCCGCAGTGACTCCCTCCTCCGCCTTGCAGCTGCACGCACCGGACCCCGCTCCCTGATCCGGCCTGATCCGAACGGAAGGCCCCAGCCCAGTACGCCGCGGGCGTCGTCCGCGCCGCCAACGCGGCCCTCGTCGCGGTCTCCGTCCCCGAGGGCGGCAGCCGCCGCCAGAGCTTCGCCCTCACCCGCTTCGCCGCCAACGGGGGCTTCGCCGTCGGCCCGCCGCTCGGCGCGCTGATCGCCACCCGGTTCTCGTACGACTGGCTCTTCGTCGCCGACGGCATCGGCACCCTGCTCTTCGCCCTCTACGCCGCCCGGATCCTGCCCGCCCGCGGCAGCGCCCACTCCGCACCCGCCCACGACCCGGACGCTCCCGGCCTCATGCGCGAACTGCGGGCCAGACCCGCCGTCCTGGTGCTGCTCGCCGCGATCGTCCTGGTCGACCTCGTCTACCGGCAGCAGTACTCGACGCTGCCGGTCTTCCTCGCCGACCACGGGCACTCCACCCAGCTCTACGGCTGGCTGCTCGCCATCAACGGCGGCGTCATCCTCTGCCTCGAACTGCCCGCCGCCCACGTCCTGCGCCGGCGCGCCCCGCTCGGCCTCGTCGGCGTCGGGCTCCTGCTCGTCGGGCTCGGCTACGCCGTCCTGATCCCCGGCGCGGGCGGGCTCTTCGCCGTCACCATGATGCTGTCACTGACCCTCGGCGAGATCCTCTACAAGACCCCCGCCACCGCCTATGTCGCCGACCAGGCGCCCGGCCACGCCCAGGGCCGTTTCCAGAGCCTGTACGCCGGTGCCTCGATCAGCGGCCAGGTGCTCGCCCCACCGCTCGGAGCCGCCCTGTACGCCGCCGCTCCCGCCCTGCTCTGGCCGCTCTGCGCCCTGCTCGCGGCGGGTGCCGGGGCCGCGGTGCTGGCGGCGCGGCGGCTGCCCGGACCGGGGGAGCGGGCGCGGGCGGAAGGAAGGGGGCCCCATGCTGAGACCGGTTCGCCCGAGCGGGCCCCGGCCGGTTAGGTTGCTGTTCATGACCGACACGACTTCCCAGGGTTCTGCCCGCACCACCGGCGCCGTCGCCGCCGGCCTCGCCACCGTCGCCGGTGACGGCACCGTCCTCGACACCTGGTTCCCCGCCCCCGAGCTGACCTCGGACCCCGGCCCGGCCGGTACGACGCGCCTGACTCCGGACGAGGCCGTCAACCTGCTCGGCGAGGGCGCCGCCAGGGCCATCGGCGTGGACGCCCGGCGCGGCGTCGAGATCGTCGCCGTGTCCACGGTCATCTCCTCGCTCGACGACAAGCCGCTCGACGCGCACGACGCCTACCTGCGTCTGCACCTGCTCTCGCACCGGCTCGTCCGGCCGCACGGCCAGAACCTCGACGGCCTCTTCGGGCTGCTCGCCAACGTCGCCTGGACCTCGCTCGGTCCGGTCGCCGTCGACGACGTGGAGCGGGTGCGGCTCAACGCCCGCGCCGAGGGCCTGCACCTCCAGGTCACCTCGGTCGACAAGTTCCCGCGGATGACGGACTACGTCGCCCCCAAGGGCGTACGCATCGCCGACGCCGACCGGGTCCGGCTCGGCGCGCACCTCGCCGCCGGGACCACCGTCATGCACGAGGGCTTCGTCAACTTCAACGCGGGCACGCTCGGCACCTCCATGGTCGAGGGCCGGATCTCCGCGGGCGTCGTCGTCGGCGACGGCTCCGACATCGGCGGCGGCGCCTCCACCATGGGCACCCTCTCCGGCGGCGGCAACGTCCGCATCGTCATCGGCGAGCGCTGCCTCATCGGCGCGGAGGCGGGCGTCGGGATCGCGCTCGGCGACGAGTGCGTCGTCGAGGCCGGTCTGTACGTCACCGCCGGCACCCGCGTCACGCTGCCGGACGGCCAGATCGTCAAGGCCCGCGAGCTGTCCGGCGCCTCCAACATCCTCTTCCGCCGCAACTCGGTCACCGGCACCGTCGAGGCCCGCCCGAACAACGCGGTGTGGGGCGGCCTCAACGACGTCCTGCACGCCCACAACTAGAGCCCGGCCCCTTCTCAGGCCGCGAGGAGTTCCTCGTACGCCGCACGCAGCCCGTCGGTCGCCCCGCGCCCGGCGGGCTGCAGCGGTTCCCGGACCGGTCCCGCGTCCAGGAGCGCCTTCGCGGTGACGGTTCCCGGGAGGCCGCTCGCCATCATCAGTTCGGTGAGGCGCACCGTGAGCCCGTTGAGCCGGGCCGCCTCGTCGGTCCGGCCCGCGTCGAACGCGTCCAGCGGCGCCCGCACCGGGCGCGGGGCCACGTTCGCGACCGTGCTGACATAGCCCGCGCCGCCCACCGCGTACAGCGGCAGGTTCAGCTCCTCGCAGCCCGAGTAGTACGCCAGCGAGGTGCGGGCCATCACCTTCGTCGAGCCGAGCAGGTCGTAGGAGCAGTCCTTCAGCGCCACCACCCGCGGGTGCTCCGCCAGCCGCAGCAGGGTCTCCGGCTCGATCCGGGTGCCGGTACGCCCGGGGATGTCGTACAGCATCAGCGGCAGGCCGGTGGAGTCCGCGACCCGCAGGACGTACGCCTCGACGGCGGCCTGCGGCGGGCGGCTGTAGTACGGGCTCACCACCAGCAGCCCGTCCGCGCCCGCCTCCTCGGCCTCCCGCGCGAGGCGCAGGGTGTGCGCGGTGTCCGGGCCGCCGACGCCGGAGAGCAGCGGCACCGCGTCGCCGACCTCCGCCCGGACGGCCCGCAGCAGAGCGGACTTCTCGGCGTCCGTCGTGGTGGGGGACTCGCCCGTGGTGCCGCTGAGGACGATCCCGTCGCAGCCCTCCGCCACCAGGCGTGCGGCGTGCGCACGGGCGGCGTCCGGGTCCAGGGCTCCGGCGGCGGTGAAGGGCGTGATCATGGCACAGAGCGTGCGGCCGAAGGGGCGCGGTGCGGTGGCGGTCATGCCCGAAGTGTCGGCTCCCGCAATCATGCAGGTCCACTTAGATCTTCTTGGGGTGACCGGCAAGGGATGCTGAAGAGTCGGGAGGGGCGACGACTTCTTCTGACGTGATCGAACGCAGGGGCGGAAGGCCGGGGTGTCGGGCCGCGGCGGCGGGCCGGGACGGCGGACAGAAGTGCGGCGGGCGGTATGCGGTGAAGCGGCGGGCGGCGGCCGGTGCATTGCGTCTAGGCTTGGACGCGAGAGCCTGTCGGGTGACCTCTGACCGGGCGGCCACGCCCTGGCACGCACGCTTCCGGCGTTGCCGAAATGCCCTAGTAGCTCCGCTACGAGGACATTCCGGCGCCTTGGAATCGCACGCACCATGCCGCGTCCGCTTTCCGATCGAAGGTCACCCGACAGGCTCTGAACCGCGTACGCACTCCGTATGCCCCCGAGCACGCACCGAGGAGAACCTCCGATGTCCGCAGAGCGCCCCTCCCTGCCGCCGGTGCGGCTGCACTCCGAGGCCGAACTGGCACGGGACGCGCTCGCCGCTCCGCTGTTCGTCCGCGCCGTCAGGCTCGCCCGCTGGGCAGGACCGGACACCCGGGTCGGCGCGGGCGGCGAACTCGTCGAGGCGCAGCTGCCCGCGGCCGCCGAGCACCTCGCTCTCCCGGCCGACGAGGACGGCGCGGCGTACGCCGGCGAGGCCTGGCGGCTCGCCGTGGACACCGGCCTCCTCGACGTCACCGACCCCGAGGAAGGGGCCGAGGACGGCGACGGCACTGTCGCCGCAGGTGAGAACCTGGCCCTGCTCACCGGCGGCTCCCCGCAGGACGTCCTGGGCATCTGGCTCGACGGCCTGGACGCCGTGCACGCCGACGCCACCGCGCCCGTCCTGGACGACTTCGCGGACCTCGTCGGCGAGGACGGCTCGATCGACTTCGACGCCCTGGACTGGGACCCGGAGGCCGAGGCGGAGTTCCTCGACGGCGTCCTCGGCAACCTCTACCTGCTGACCCTCGCGGACAACGGCGCGGGCGAAGGACCGGTCCCGCTGCCCGCCCTCGCCGCGTCGATGATCGTCCCCGACGACATGGGCGAGCCCACCGACGACATCCTGGAGCAGGTGTCGGAGGCGATGATGCGCCTCGACGACCAGTTCCGGCTGCTCGAACCCATCGGGATCGTCGAATACCGGCCGGTCGACGAGGCGTTGCTGGTGGAGGAGGGCGAATCCGCGGACGACTCCGCCGCCGGGGCCGACGACGAGGACGTCACGCGGTACGGCATGGTCAGGCTCACCCCCCTCGGCCTCTACGGCGTCCGGGCCCGGATGCTGGAGGCCGGGGTGGACGCCCCCGCCGTCGGCGACCTCGCGGGCAAGGGCGCCGACGTCCTCCTCGACGGCATCGCCCACTACCCGGAATCCGCCGCCCGCGCCGAGGTCAAGCTCTGGCTCGCGGGATACGGCGCCGAGGGCGCGGCAGCGGCGGCCGCCGAGCTGCTGGCCGCCGCGCGCGGTTCGGACGAGGGCGCGCCGCTGCGCCGCCTCCACTGTCAGCAGGCCCTCGCCGTGGCGGGCCCCGAGGCGGAGCCTGCCGTACGCTCGGTGCTCGGCGACCCGGAGCTGGGCGGCCTGGCCCGCGTCTGGCTCGCGGAGCGCGGCGCCGCCGACGTGCCCGCCCCGCCGGAGGACATGATCTTCTGGCTGGCCGTCGACACCATCGCCGCCCAACTGGACGTGGACGGCGAGCTGGACGAACTCCAGGGCCTCGTCGAGGGGCTCTCCGCGCAGCACAACGGCTTCTTCGACGAGGTCTGGCGCGTCGACCACCCGGCCACCGCCGATGTGCTGGAGGCCATGGGCCGGCTGCACAGCGACAAGAAGACCGCCAAGGAAGCCCGCAAGGCGGCGTTCAAGGCCCGCTCGCGCGCGGGCGGTTGAGCGCGACCTGAACACCGGGGTACTCAGGGAGCCCCGCGCCGTCGTTGCGCTGGGCCCACCCGCCGGAGGAGGCCCTCGGGCAGTCGCTGGGCCAGGTCCCCGCGCTGCCCGGCCGCACCCCGGTCCTGATCGACCGCTCCGGTTCGGCGGCCGCGCCGCTCTCCGGGCGCTCCCGGCCGAACCGGGCCGATGCCACGGCCGTCCCGGGGCCTGGGCCACTTCGGCGGCCTGGGCGGCACGAACCACGGTCGAGGCGGTGCGGCGGCCCTACCGGGGCCACCACGGCGTCCTCGTCGTCACCGATGAGCAGGCCGCGCACACGCGCCGTGGCGACGCGACCCGGAGCGTTCCTGACGCGGTGCCCGTCCGCACCTGGAATCGGGCCGGGTACCGGCTCGGGCACGCCCCGTCCGGTGACGGAAACCGCCACACGTTCGGGGGTCTTTCCGACCCGGCGTTCCGCGTGGTTCCGCTGCTGGAGGCGGGAGGAAGCGCTGACCGGCCGTGGTGAGCGCTGATTACGAATCCGGCACTTCTGGGGCCCCGGGCCCCGGCGGGCATGGCGTCGGGCCTTCACAGGGCGCATACTCGACTTAATGAAACAGTCAGCCGGATCCCGGCGTCACCTGCCTTCCAGTCCCTTCAACCGCCCGGCCCAGGAGGCCCCACCGGTCGAATGCTTCGATGTGGGCGACAGGGTGTCGCACGACCAGTTCGGGCTCGGCAGGATTCTCGCTGTCGAGGGCGACAATGACGCAGTCCTCATCGACTTCTCGGGGCGACAGGGAAGGATCCTGAGCCCGTACTCCAAGTTGACCAAGCTCTGAGACGCGAGACGAGCACGAGCAGCGTCCGCCTTCTCCGGATCCGGGGCACCTGAATCACTTCAGGCGCTCCGGACTCCGTCGCGGCCCCGCCGGCCGGGGCCCCCGGGCCCCCTCCCGGCGAGGGCCCACGGGCGGCTACAGGGACTTGGCAGCGGGCTTCACCATGCCCCGCACAGTGCGCGACTTCACGAACTCGCCCATCGCGGTCATCTCCCACTCGCCGGTGAACTGCTTGATGAGCTTGGCCATCATCACGCCGGTCTGCGGCTCGGCGCCGGTGAGGTCGAAGCGGACCAGCTCCTCGCCGGACGCGTCGTCGATCAGCCGGCAGTAGGCCTTGGCGACCTCGTTGAACTTCTGGCCGGTGAACGAGTTCACCGTGAAGACCAGGCCCGTCGCCTCGGCGGGGATCCGGCCCAGGTCCACGACGATCACCTCGTCGTCGCCCGCGCCCTCACCGGTGAGGTTGTCCCCGGAGTGCTTGATCGCCCCGTTCAGGATGGCCAGCTTGCCGAAGTAGCAGCTGTCCAGGTGATTGCGGTTGGGGCCGTAGGCGATCACCGACGCGTCCAGGTCGATGTCCTTGCCGCGGAACGCGGGCTCCCAGCCCAGGCCCATCCTGACCCGCGAGAGCAGCGGGGCGCCGCCCTTGACGAGGGACACGGTCTGGTTCTTCTGGAGGTTGACCCGGCCCTTGTCCAGGTTGATCTTCCCGGAGCCCGCGGGCGCGGCGGGGGCCGCCGGGGGAGCGGCCGGAGCGGGCGGGGCGATCCGCGGGTCGAGGGGTGCGGCGACGGGGGCTACCGGGGCGGGGGCGACCGGCACCGGCGGGGCGGCCGGGGCCGCGGGCTCCTCGACCGAGACGCCGAAGTCCGTGGCGATCCCGGCCAGCCCGTTGGCGTAACCCTGGCCGACCGCGCGGGCCTTCCAGGCACCGTTGCGCCGGTAGACCTCGATGACCACGAGCGCCGTCTCGGCGCCCAGCTGCGGCGGGGTGAAGGTGGCGAGCGCACTGCCGTCGTCCGCGTCGCGCACGGTGGCGGTGGGCTCGATGCCCTGGAAGGTCTGGTCGGCGGCGTCCGGGCTCGCGGTGACGACGATCTTCTCGATGCCCGGCGGGACGGCCGCGGTGTCCACCACGATCGCGTCGGGTGCGGAGCCCCCGCCGGAGCGATAGGTCACACCGGGGCCCGAGGGCTGGTTGTAGAAGATGAAGTCGTCGTCGGAGCGCACCTTGCCGTCGGCGGTGAGCAGCAGGCCCGAGACGTCGAGCCGCACCGGGGCGGCGACGTCCACCGCCACGCGGGCGGCGGAGAGGGGGATGTTCGAGCCGGGGGTCATAGCGGTCATGCACGGGGTAACGAACGACCCGGCTTTGCCGTTCCCTTACCTTCGGCCGTCCGGACCATGGCCGTCGAAGTGCCCTCAGCGGCGGTTGCGCGGGTGGTTTCGGGCGGTGCGCTCGTTGCCGTGCCTGTACGCGCCGGTCCAGCGGGCCATCACCAGTTGAGCGTCGCCCGATGTCACCTCGGCGAGGAACTTCTGCGCCCGGCCGCCGCGCAGGGTGCCCGCGGGGCGGTTGTGGTGGGTGATGGTGACGCTCTGGTCGCTGTGCTGTTCGTACTGGAATCCGGAAGGTCTCGGCATGCCCGTATCCTGCCCGCCCGGCCGCGCCCGCGTCGCCCGGATTTCCGCCGCCCCGCCCCGGCGGCCCCTTCCGGGCGGCTCGGTGCGGGGAGAATACGTCCGCCTTGACCTGCCCTCGGAGGCTGCCCTAGCGTTGGGCTGTTCAGGAATATGTACACCGATCAGAATTGTGCACGCCTGTATCTGCTCAGGGAGCGACCGTGGCCTCAGCCCCCCTTGCCGCCCGGCTCAGCGAAGTCGCCGGGCCGCTCTTCTTCCCCGTGACCGCGTTCGGGCCGGACGGCACCGTCGGCATCGACGTCTTCCGGGCCCTGGACTCCGGCGACGACGCCCTGGCCAACGCGCTGCTCGACCACTTCTCCCGGCCGCTCGTCGAACTGCGGGCCAAGGGCCGCGGGTGCGCCGTGTCCGCGGTCAAGGGCGATGTCCGGCTCCAGGGCCTGGACGTCGGCTTCCAGGGCCTGGACGTCGGCTTCCAGGGCCTGGACGTCGGCGCGGTGCGTATACCCGCCGGACCCGGAACTCTGGGCGGGGCGGGCCCTCGCCCCGTACCGCCAGAGCTGGACGGCCGGCGACGATCCGTACGGGGAGGCCGCCGGAGCGCTGGCCGCCGCCGGTCTGGAAGTGCACAGCTGGGTGGTCCTCGCGCACAGCTCGCGGCTCGGCGCGGAGCACCCGGACACCTCGGTGGTCAACGCCTACGGGGACCGCTACCCGTGGGCCCCCTGCATCGCCCGCCCCGCCGTGCGCGCGTACCTCGTGGATCTCGCGGCGGAGGCCGCCGCCCGGCCCGGAACGCGCGGTACGGAACTGGAGTCCTGCGGCTGGTACGGCTTCGCCCATCTGCACGCACACGACAAGGTCGCCGGCGTGGGCCTCGGCGACGCGGCGCAGTACCTGATGTCGCTGTGCTTCTGTCCTGAATGCCGCGAGGGGTACGGGCAGACGGGCGTCGACCCCGGCGAACTGTCCGCCGCCGTCCGCCGCGCCCTGGAACCGGCCTGGTCCGGCGCCGGCTCCCCGGAGTCGGGCCGGGACGGCATCGAGAAGCTGCTCGGGCCCGGACACGCGGACGCCACCCTGCGATGGCGCGGCCGGGCCGCCCGCGCGTTCCAGGAAGCGGCCGTCGCCGCCGTACGGGCCGCGGCTCCGCCCGGCTTCCAGGTGCTGCTGCACGCAGACCCGGTCGCGTACCGCACCGGGGCCAACGTCGGCGTCGAGGTGGACCACATCCTCGCCGTGGCCGACGGCGTGGTGCTGCCCTGCACCGGGCCCGACGCCGCCAGGGAAGCGGTCCTCGGGCCGTTCGCCGGCCGGGGCGGGGTGCGTGCCGCCAACTTCGGGGTCGTCGCCGGGATGGGCGGAAGCCCCCGCACCCTGGAGCGGGACGCGGCCCACGCCGCCTCGCTCGGCGCGGACCAACTGCGCCTGTACCACGCGGGACTCGCCTCGGGCCCGGACCTGGAGGCGGTCGCCGCCGCGCTTTCACGGCTGGGGTGAGGCGGGGGCTCACGACCGGGGTGCGGCGGGGGCGGACGTCGACGCGGGGGCGCCGCGGTGCCGTCGCCGTGCCCCTGCCGCCAGCAGCACCGCGGCCAGCACCCCCGCCGCCCCTCCGGTCGCCGTCAGCACCCGTACGTCCACCACCGCGACGAGCCCCGCCCCCAGTGCCAGGGCCACCGCGTTGGGTGCCGTACCAGCAGCGCCTTCCGGGGCAGCCGGTCCGCGAGCGCGCCGAGCGCGGGCCCGGCCAGCACCGGGGCCCACATCGCGCACACCGTCAGTGCCGCCAGACTGTTCGACCCGGTCAGCGACCTGCCCCAGATCCCCGCCGTGAGCCACAACGCCGACGTGCCGAACCCGGAGACGACCACCCCCGCCAGACAACGCCCCGCCGTCCGGTCCCGCAGGACCCGCACCACCGCCGAACCGCCCATGCCGCTCCCCACTCCGCACCCGCGCTGTGCGGGCCGTGCGGCTCATGCTGCGGAGTAAGGCGGTCCGGCGGCATCGGGCGAATGCCCTAAGGCCCGACTCCCGTTGAAGGTCCCGAAGCCGGAGGCAGCGGGCCACGAAGAGGGGCTCTCGGTACTGCGGGCGGAGAAGATGGCGGAGAGGGTGGCGTCGTCCGCGACCTGGATGGCGGTGGTGGTGGCGAAGGCGCGGGGCAGCTTCGGCGGACAGGTACCGGCGCCGTACGGAGCGGAGTTCATCCACGCGGCCCAGGCCGCCGCGTCGGTCGGCGCGGGTGGTGAATCCGGACCCGTGCGCCGCCGCGACCCTCAGCCCGGGGTGATGAAACCGGACTCGTACGCCGCGATGACCGCCTGGGTACGGTCCCGGGCGCCGGTCTTCGCGAGGACCGCCGCCACATGCGTCTTCGCCGTCGCGGGGCCCACCGCGAGCCGCCCCGCTATCTCCGCGTTGGTCAGCCCCGCCGCCATCAGCCGCAGCACGTCCGCCTCCCGCCCGGTCAGCCTCGCCACCCACGCCGGGGCCCCGGGCGCCTGCCGCGCGGCGTGCTCGGCGGCCAGCGTGCGAACCGCCGCCGGGTAGAGGAGCGAGTCGCCGCACGCCACCAGGCGTACCGCCTGCACCAGTTCCTCGGCCGCCACCCGCTTCAGCAGGAACCCGGCCGCTCCGGCGTGCAGGGCCTCGTACACGTACGCGTCGTTCTCGAAGGTCGTCACGACGACGATCCTCGGCGGGTCCTCCAGTGTGGCGAGGATCTGCTCCGTGGCCCGGATGCCGTCGATCTCCGGCATCCGCACGTCCATCAGCACCACGTCGGGCCGCAGCTCCCGCACCACGGAGACGGCCTCCGCACCGGTGGTGGCCTCCCCGACGACCTCGATGCCTTCCTCGGCGTCCAGGATCGCGCGCAGCGCCGTACGCACCATCCGCTCGTCGTCCGCCAGCACCACCCGCACCGAAGCCCCGCTCATCGCCGCTCCTCCGTCCGCCCGGCCGTTCCCGGGGTCCTCCGCCAGTCCGTCCCCGGTACCGCGCCCGGCGCGGCGCCCGGCACCGTCAGCGGCAGCCGGGCAATCAGCCGCCAGCTGCCGTCGTACGGTCCCGCTTCGGTTCGGCCGCCCAGCAGGACGGCCCGCTCCGCGATGCCGCGCAGCCCGCGACCGCCCCCGGGGCGTGCCACGGCGGGCTGTCCGCCCAGCGGATTCTCCATCACGATCTCCAGCTCCCTCTCCCGTACCGCGATCAGCAGCCGCACGGGGGACGGGCCGCCCCCGCCGTGCCGCGATGCGTTGCTCAGCCCCTCCTGGACGATCCGGTACGCCTCCCGCGAGACCGCCGGGTCCACGTTGTCCGGGTCACCGGGATCGCCCTCCCGCTCGTACGCCACCGGCACCCCGCAGTGCGCCAGCAGCCCGTCGAGCGCGTCCAGCCCCGGCCCGTGAGCCGCTTCCCCGCCCTCGTCCGGCTCTCCGTCCTGCCGCAGCAGCCCCAGCACCGAGTCCAGCTCGCCGACCGTCCGCCGTGTCGTCTCCTCGATGGCGGTCAGCGCCTCGCGGACGAACTCCGGATCGCGGTCCAGGACCCGGCGCGCCGCCCCCGCCTGAAGGGTCACGGCACTCAGCGCGTGGCCGACCGAGTCGTGCAGTTCCCGGGCGAGCCGGTTGCGCACCGCCAGGTCCGCGGCCCGGCGCTCGGCGGCGGCGAGCCGGTCCTCGGGGGTCGGCCCCAGCAGAGCCGGGGCCCGCCGGGCCAGCAGCTCCCCGGCCGCCGCCGCCACCAGCGCCATCGCCACCAGCATCGCGAGCCCGGCGAGCGGCGCGAAGGCCAGGGCCCACGGCTCCCGCAGCGCATCGGGCCCGCCGTACATCCAGGTGTCGCGCAGCCCCGCGAAGAACGGCAGGGCGGCCACCGTCACCGCGAACGGCGGCAGTGCCAGCGTGATCCCGCTGACGATCCCGCCGAGCGCCAGATGCAGGGTGTACCAGCCGGCCGCCCGCCCCCGGGCCTGCCGGGTCCGGGCGGGCCCGTCGGCCAGCAGGGCGGGCGGGACCCCGCACAGGGCGCGGGCGGCGGCCACGGACAGCGGCCGGACCAGGGCGAAGAAGCCGGTGACCGCCGCCATCGGCAGGGCGAGGACGAAGGCGGCGAACTGGGCGGGCAGCGAGGAGAAGAGCTGTTCCCCACCGCTCATCATGCCGACCAGGACCGTGCTGACCAGGAAGTACGGCATCAGCAGCGCGCCGCCGATGATCAGATGCAGCCAGCGCAGCCGCGCCCGCCGGCCGAACAGCGGGGCGACCGCCCTCATGACACCCGGCTGTCGGACGACGTGGCAGGGGCAGGGGCAGGGGCAGGGGCAGGGGCATCGGCGGCCGCGGGCAGCGCGGAAGCCGCCGCGCGCTCCGCGAAGAAGTACGCGCCAAGTGTCAAGACGAGCGCCCCGGCCAGCATCTGGACAGCGTAGACCGTCGTCGTCGCCGGCATCGGCCGGTCCGCCGCTTCGCCCGCGCCGATCAGACCGGTGACGCTCAACCAGCCGCCCCAGCAGGCCGTCGCCGACGAACCGGCCCAGGCCAGGACGAGCGGCAGCCGCAGGGAGAGGCGGCCGGTACGCCGGAAGGCGAGCAGGAGCACCCCGACGGCGGTGGCCACCACGAAGAGCAGGCTGACGGCTTCCAGTACGTAGAAATCGCTGGTGCGGGCCGCGGCCCGGCCCGGGTTGAGCCCGGCGGTCGAACCGGAGACCCACAACAGGTGCGTGACGCCGGGGAGAAGGGCCGCCAGAGCGACGGCGACAGCGGTCGCGCGCAGGGCGGGCGTGGTCGGGCCGTCCGGCAGATCCCGCAGCTTCCCCTGCCACAGATGGCCCCAGCGCTCCTTGGCGTACAGCGCGAAGAGGCTGCCGAGGGCGAGGCCCTGGACGATGAAGCCGCCGTAGACGACACCGAAGACCCACGGGTCCAGGAACGCCTCGGAACTCCCCTCGCCGACCGGCCGCCCGTCGCCACCGCCGAAGAGCCCAAGGACCATCTGGATCGGGAAGCCCGTCATGATCGGCAGCAGCAGACCGCTCGCCACCCACATCGGCAGCACCAGCAGCCAGGCGGGCACCCGCTTGCCCCAGGGCCGGGTCAGCAGCAGAGCGAGGACGATGACGGCGCCGTCCATCAGCACCGTGGCCCCGTTGGCGACGCGCAGCGTGGTGCCGCCGTCGAGCAGCGCGCTGCCGTCCGGGATACCGAGCTGACTGCCCGCCATCCAGGCGATCTTGAGCGCGATGTAGGGCAGACAGGACACCATGGCGACCGCCCGGAGCACGACCCGCGCCCTGCTGACGCGGTACGGGGGCGTCTCGGGCGGTGTGGTGCGGTACGGAGGTGTCCTGCCCGTCCCGGCGTGGTGCGGGGCGGGCGGGGGCGCTGTGGAGGGCCGGTTCGCTGTCATGGCTCCAGGCTCCCGCGCCGGCCGTGCCCCGCACGTCCTGCCCGGCGACGATCCGCCTCCGCCATCCGGGGGAGAGCCTCCCCGGGCCCGAGCCCCCGCTCCCTGACCCGACCTGATCCGAACGAAAGGCCCTATCCCCGGAGCGTCACCAGCACCTCGTCGATCTCCTCGCCCCGGGCGCGGGCGAACCCGCGGTCCTTGCCGGTCACCACGAAGCCGCACTTCTCCAGCACCCGGCGCGAGCCGAGGTTGTCGGCCGCCGCCCGCGCGTGCAGCGGGCGCGTGGGGGTCTCGTCGAGGAACGCCCGCAGGGCCGCCGTCGCCAGTCCGCGGCCCCAGTGCCCACGGCCGATCCAGTACGTGACCTGGCGGTCGCCGGGGTCCCCGTACGCCCCGACGTGGCCCACCACCGCACCGTCGGCCACCACCGTGCGCATCACCACCCCGCCGGACCCGGCGCGCAGCCGCGCCCAGTGGGCGTCGAACGCGGCGCGGTCGGTGGGGTCCTCGGGGGTGAACGCGGCGACGCGGGTCGCCTCCGGGTCGCTCATCCAGGCGAAGAACAGCGGCAGATCACCGTCCTGGACCGCTCGCAGGACGACCTCGGCCATCAGAGCCTCCGGGTCGCGAGGGTGAGCCGGTCCCGGGCGTCGAGCAGGGCGTCCTTCACCGTCTGTTCGTGCCCGGGGGTGAGCCGGGCGACCGGCACCGAGCAGCTGATCGCGTCGCGCGCGGGCGTCCGGTAGGGGATCGCCACGCCGAAGCAGCGCAGACCGAGGGTGTTCTCCTCGCGGTCCACCGCGTAGCCCCGCTCGCGGACCAGCCGCAGTTCCTCGATGAGCTTCTCGCGGTCGGTGATGGTGTGTTCGGTCAGCGCGGGCAGCGACTCGGGCAGCATCTTGCGGACCTGCTCGTCGGTGTGGGTGGCGAGCAGCGCCTTGCCGAGCGAGGTGGAGTGGGCGGGCAGCCTGCGGCCGACCCGGGTGAAGGGGCGCAGATAGTGCTGGGACTGGCGGGTGGCGAGGTAGACCACGTTCGTCCCGTCGAGGCGGGCCAGGTGGATGGTCTCCGTGGTGTCGTCGGAGAGCCGGTCCAGGGTGGGCCGGGCGGCGGCCACGACCTCGTCGCCGTCGATGTACGAGGTGCCCACCAGCAGGGCACGGACACCGATCCCGTACCGGGTGCCCGTCGCGTCCGTCTCCACCCAGCCCAGCTCCACCAGGGTGCGCAGCAGCATGTAGAGGCTGGACTTGGGGTAGCCGACCGCCTCCTGGACGGCGGCCAGCGAGTGCATGCCGGGGCGCCCCGCGAAGTATTCGAGGAGCTCCACCGTCCGTACCGCGGACTTGACCTGTGCCCCACCGGACTCGGCGACCGACATCGCCCACGCACCCTTCTCCAGCTCTCTTCGGCCTTCGTCCGCATCATCGTCCGAAAGCCCGCCATCACGATTGCCAAGACGGAACGCCCGGAAATAGAGTCCCAGGACATTCACGATCAGGAACTCTGTTCAGAATACCGAACACTTGCTGATATGCGGCCGCAGACGGTCGGAAGGCCGTCACCAGGCGGTCGGCAGACGGTCAGCAGACGGAGGGAATCACGGTGAGCGCAGTACCAGTCTGGAGTGTCGACCCCCGAACCGGGAACCCGCGCGAGCAGGTTGCCGTGGAGGCCGCCGCCGAGGAGGTCGACCGTACGGTCCGGGCGGCTCACGCCGTCCGCGACGCCCTCGCCGACCGCGCGGCGCGCGCCGCGTTCCTGCGTACGGCGGCGGAGCTGCTGGCGGAGTCCGGCGAGCACATCATCGAGGCCGCCGACGCGGAGACCGCACTCGGACCGGCCCGGCTCACCGGCGAACTGGCCCGCACCGCAGCGCAGTTGAGGGCCTTCGCGGAGGTCGTCGACGAAGGCGCCTTCCTCGACGTCCACATCGACCACGAGGACGGGTCGCGGACCCCGCCGTGGCCCGACCTGCGCCGTTACAAGATCCCGCTCGGGGTCGTCGCCGTCTACGCGGCCAGCAACTTCCCGCTCGCCTTCTCCGTCCCCGGCGGCGACACGGCCAGCGCGCTCGCGGCCGGCTGCCCGGTCGTCGTCAAGGCGCACCCCGACCACCCGGCCACGTCCGAACTCTGCGCCTCGGTCCTCCGCCGCGCCGCCGCCCGCACCGGACTGCCCGAGGACGTCCTGACGCTGGTGCACGGCTTCGACGCGGGCGTCGAGCTGATCCGCCACCCGCTGGTGAGCGCGGCGGGCTTCACCGGATCGGTGCGCGGCGGCCGGGCCCTGTTCGACGCCGCCGCCGCCCGGCCCGTGCCCATCCCCTTCCACGGCGAACTCGGCTCCCTCAACCCGGTCGTCGTCACCGGGGCCGCCGCCGCCGAGCGCGCCGGGGAGATCGGCGCGGGGCTCGGCGGCTCGATGACCCTGGGCGTGGGCCAGTTCTGCACCAAGCCCGGCTTCGCCCTGGTCCCCGAGGGGGCGGCGGGAGACCAGCTCCTGAAGTCCCTCACCGAGGCGGTCAGTTCCACCGGCTCCGGCGTCCTGCTGGACCACCGCATGCGGGACGCCTTCGTCGCGGGTGTACGGGAACGGGCCGCGCTGCCCGACGTCAGCGCCCCCGTCACCCCCGGCGCGGGCGGCGAGCACACCGTCTCCGCCGGATTCCTCACCGTGCCGGCCGCCCGGCTGACCGTGAAGGGCCCGCACGACGCGCTGCTGGAGGAGTGCTTCGGCCCGGTCACCGTGATCGCCCGGTACGCCTCCGTCGACGAGATCGCCGCCGTCCTCGCCCGGCTGCCCGGGAACCTCACCGCCACCCTCCAGGCCGCCACCGAGGACGCCGACCCCGACGCGGCGCGGCTGCTGGCCGCCCTCACCCCGCTCGCCGGGCGCATCCTGGTCAACGGCTGGCCGACCGGCGTCGCCGTCGCCCCCGCCCAGCACCACGGCGGCCCCTACCCCGCCACCACGTCCACCTCCACCTCGGTCGGCGCGACGGCGATCGAACGCTGGCTGCGCCCCGTGACGTACCAGAACACCCCCGACGCGCTCCTCCCGCCGGAACTCCGCGAGGACAACCCGCAGGGCCTGCCCCGCCGGGTGGACGGCCGCCGGGCATGAGTCTGGGCCCGGACGCCTTCCCCTTCGCCCCGGACGCGGTGGGCACGACGGACGCCGGAACCGGAACCGCGCCGACGGCGTACTGAACCGGCGGGGCGGGACCCGACCGGTGACGCCGGGGCGTCGTATCCCGGCCTGGAGGGCCGGGAGTGCGCCGAGTGCTGCCTGGCGGTGGGGGCCGGGGAATCCCCCGGCCCCCTTCGGTGTTCGCACCGGTGAACCGACCTGCGGAGGCACCCTCCGCACACCCCCCACGAGCCCTGGAGAGATGAAGAGTCATGCGCGTCGAGATCTGGAGCGACATCGCTTGCCCGTGAACCAACGGAGCCACAGGTTACCGCGACGCTCTGACCAGCGTCTATGTGGCGGGAGTTGGGCAGCACAAAGCCCCGCCCATGCGCCACGGGGGCAGCACACGGACGGGGCCGGTAGGGGGTGCGTGCTTGGTCAGTGCGGCGCGCAGGTGGACGCGCGCAGCTCCGCGAGACGGCGTTGGTACAGCGGGCCTACAGCGTGCGCGCCCCTCGCCTCACTCGGGGTGGCCTGTTCGATCAGGTGATGGGAAACCGCCCTGAGATGAGCGGCCCAAGCGATCACGTGCTGTTGAGCCGTCCGCCCGCATCCCTGCGGTTCACCAGGGAGACACAGCGGAAGTTGCGGACCGAGCTTGTTCGCCGCGTGCCGGAGGTACCGAGCGATGGTGAGCCATTCGTCCTCGGTCCGCCGAACGGCGTTGCTCTCGCCTTCCCACCCCCACGGGCCGAAGTCGTCCCCGTGATCGTCCATGCGCGCTCCTGGTATTCAGCGGATTAGGCCGGTGCAGCGATGGTAACGGCGCTCTCCGCTTCCCTGGGGTCGCAGTGCCCGACCGAGGGAACACACGGACCACAGGGGCCGCACATGGGGAGGAACTGCGGAGGAGTGCACGACTGGACGCCATCCGCGTGCACCGCCGCGATATCGGCCGCAACGTCGGTCATCTGCGCGCCGCCCCAGATTTCGGAGATCGGCCGTTCCAGCACGTTGCCGAGGGTGAGGAATCGGCCGAGGACGCACGGCCACACATCACCGGTCGGGCCGATGGCGAACTTCTCGTGCGCGCAATGCCCGCATAGATCAGCGATGGCCGGCGCGGCCCCCTGACTCGCTCGCCCGAAAGCGCGGGTTCGGTATCCGCCGACCGTGCCGACACCGAGCGCCGTAAGGTCCCGCGCCGCTTCCTGTACGCGCTGCCCGTCCCGCACAGCGACGACCCCGCCCCGCAGCGGGATACCGAGCGCGAGCGCCTTTTGCACGTTGGCACGCGTCTTCTTGTGTGCCCCTCGGAGTTGCGTCACCGCGTCGTGTTCCTCGGCGCTGTCCGAGTAGTACGACGTGGCGAGCTTGACGCCGTACTCCCCGAATGCGTCCCACAGTTCCGGGCGGATGTGGGTCATGTTCGAGAACACCTCGATGCCGAGGCCCCGGCCGTGAGCGTGCTTGATCAGCGCGGGCAGACTCGGGTAGAGCGTCGGCTCTCCGCCGATGAACTGAACGTCCAGGGTGCCCATGTCGGCAAGCTGGTCAATGACGTTCAACCAGTCGTGCACGGTCATGGTTCCGTGCGTTCCCTTGGGTCCACTGTCTGCGTAACAGTGATCACAGAACTCGTTGCAGAGTCCCGTGACCTCCAGCCATGCGAATAAGAGACGGTTTCCGGCAGTGCTCATTGCAGCTCCTTACGACCGTTGGTGTTTGGTGCCCCGCCCCTGTCGAGAATTCGGATGCGCTCGACAGGGGCGGGAGTTCAAAGGCGTCCGGTAGCGGCCAGCGTGAGAATCGCCGTACTCGATGCGGCGACCGTGAAGACGAACACGAACCAGCCGAACCGGCGTACGCACTTCACGCGCTGTCCGCGAGGGGCACGCAGTTGGGGCAGTCGTCGGTGTGGAACGGCGACGGGGGATGAATCGGGCCGGGGAGGTAGACCACGCCGGAACGCTTGTCCAGCGCTCCGCCGTACTGGTCATACCAACCGGGCGGAGAGTCCGCGTACGGGCTTCCGGGACCGTCTATGAGGCTGACTAGCTTCGGGGGCGGAAGAGGCCGCGTACGGCGCTGCTGTGCCTCTACGGCGGCCGTCACCGCTTCCTCCGTCGCTTGGTCCCCTCCGGGTCGGCGCAATCGATGTGCCGGTAGATCGTGACGGGGGTGCCGGACTGCCGCTCGATCTCTCCGCGTCGGCAACGTTCAAGGGTCTTGATCGGCTTCATGCAGGCCGGGCACGTCTCACCCGAGGGGGCGAACGTCGTGTACTCCCACTGTCGTGCGTCGGTGTCTTCCGTGGTCGCGCTCGCCATGGTTCGCCGTCCCGTCAAGTCCGCTGGTGATGATGGGTGTTGGACTAGGCAAGCGCGGCGAGACAGCGGGAACCACAGCAAAAGGGCCGCACTCATGCCGCACCCTGGCCGCACTGGATACGCTGGCCAGGGCAGACGGGCATTTCCCGAGAGGAGACCGGCCACGATGACCAGCAGGCGGCGGAGGTTGGCGGAGCGCCGGAAAGCGTGCGGGTACAACCAAGAGGAATTCGCGGAGGCGGTCGGCGCTGATCGCTCCACGGTCCAGCGCTGGGAAAGCGGAAGGACTGATCCGCAACCCTGGCAGCGACCGAAGATCGCAAAGGCGCTGTCGGTCACGCCTGCGGAACTTGACGCGCTGCTAGTCCCGGATGCGTACGCCCCGCCGCAGCCTCGTACCGCTTGGCTGTCTGACGTAGCGTCGGATAGTGATGACGAATTCGACGCCCTCGAATTGGCGCGGCGTGTATCCGCTAGCGACGTCGGCAAGGAAACGCTAGGTCGCCTAGAACGCGCATTCGATGAACTGGCAATGAAATACCCGGTGTCACCGCCGCAAGACTTGCTCGAAAGAGTAAGGAAGCATTCCACTTATGTCTCACATCTTATGGATGCGCGCATGACCCTTGCGGAACAGCGCCGCCTTTATGTAGTCGGCGGATGGTTCCAACTCTTGGGGGCCACGCTGCATATCGACCTGAACCAGGAACACGCGGCGACGGCTCGTTTGCAGACAGCGGCCACTCTTGCGCAGCACGCAGATCACCACGAAATCGAAGCGTGGTGCTACGAGACTGACGCTTGGCGGGTGCTCACCGATGGCGACTACGCGCGTGCGCTAGAACTCGCACGGATTGCACAGGAATTGGCTCCGGCTGGCACGTCGGCTGCAATCCAGGCGACAGCCCAAGAGGGCCGGGCACGGGCGCGGCTTGGGGAAAGGGCGGAAACATACGCGGCCGTTGAGCGAGTTCAACGCATGTCGTCCGCCATGGTTCCGCGCAAGGGTACCGAGCATCACTATCAGTACGACCCCGGTAAGGCGCTGGCCTATACGGCAACGACGCTGGCATGGGTGGGAGATCCCGCAGCGGAGGACTACGCGCGACAGGTAATCGCGCGGCTTGCTCCCGCTGACGACGTGGAGAAATGGCCGCGCCGGGTGGCGTCCGCGAACATCGATTTGGCGTTGGCATTGCTCGGGGGTGACCGGCTAGATGAGGCGTGCAACGCAGCACAGCGGGCCATACTGTCCGGGCGTATTGTCCCATCGAATCATTGGCGTGCCCTTGAAGTGGTCAACGCAGTAGAAGCGCGACAGCTTCCGGAAGCGACGGATCTTCGCGAGGCATACCAGGGATTGAAGGCGCTACCAAAGGGCGAATAGGTTGCCAGAATGAGAAAGGCCCCGCACTCGCCACCCTTGAATGGGGAGCAAGTGCGGGGCTCGGGGGCTAACCGTTGAGAACGTTCGTAAGGCGGGCTGCCGCCTTACCGCCGAACAGCGCGAGGCCACAGTAGAAGTCGATGCGCGTTCGGTAGACCGGCTTGTCGTGCGACTCGCCAAGATCTGTGACCTGGACTCCGCCGTTGGTGAGGCCCGAGAGTCCAGCGTCCGCCTCGGAAGCCCCGAAGCGAACGGCGTAGATGTCGCCGGTCTCGGCACTTCCGGTCCCAACTGTCAGCGGCAGCACGTCTGTGCCGTCGAGTCGCTGGCCGGCGTCGAGGAGCGGAATTCCGTTCCACATGGTGGTCGGCTTCCCTGCTATCTCCTTGGTCAGGAGTTCACTACCCCCAAGCCGTCGGAACCCGGACGCAATCTTGGCCCGCAGAGCAGCATTCATGTAGAGCGCGCCATTCGTGCCGTCGATGCCCCGTACCTGGTTCGTCAGGGTGTCGAGCAGGTCGAAGAAGTCGTGTCCGTTGACAACGGGACCCGTCCCCGTGGCATCGACGACCTGTCGGCCGACCAGCCGCTTGCGAAGCCCGTCGAACCCCTTCGGGTTCACCGTGACGTCCCCGTTGAAGAACTGGTCAGCGAAGTGGATAGAGGCAGCCTTGACCTTCATGTGTGTCTGAATCGCGCGCTGATCACTAAGGTTTCCTCGGGTCTGGACGATGAACTTGTCTACGTCTGCATCACCTCCGAGGATCGCCAGTGTTTCGATGCGCTGGTTAAGAGTTCCGGTGCTCTCCGGGTACGCCTCGTTTACAGCGCGGAAGGACACTCCAGGCAGGCTGGATTCCTCGTTGTACTTGAATGCGCTTCCCTCCACCTGGATGAGCGGCAGCCTGTCGAGGATCGGCGACTCCTGAACGAAGGTCTCGATTACGCCACGCTGAAGCTGGTCAAGCGTGAGCTTTGCAGATTCGATAAGGGTAAGAGTCACAGCTATATCTCCTGATTTCGATTGAACTGATAAACACGTGACCCACAGAAACGCTCAATTGAGCCACGCGAGTTTTTTGCCTCCCTGCCGTTCTTTTGCGGGAGGGGTCGGGGGTCACCCCCTGGTCAACAGCTCACGAACGGCGAGGCTTGACGCGTTCGGCTGCCCACCCGCCCGGCTGGTGCTTCGCGGTCTCGCGGCTATGGCACGTCGAACACAGCGGACGGAGACGAGACCACGCGTCCGGATCACTGACACCCCGAGCGACCAGCGCACGCCGTGACTCGGGGAAATGGTCGGCAACCGTCGCAGTGCGGGAGCAAAGCACGCACCACGGATGCGCGTACAGGTAGCGCTTACGGATGCGCTCCCAACGGACGCCGTATCCCTTGGCCGTGGTCGTCCCTCGCTGCCGTTCGGCTTCCCTCGCATGTGTCGGGCAGCGTCCGCCCGTGGTGAGTTCGGGGCAGCCGGGGACAGAGCAAGGGGGGCGGGGCTTACGGGGCATGGGGGCACCTCCGATGCACGGGGGGTTGTCGTCAGACGGACATGAAAGGGACTCCGGCGGGACTCCCGTTAGCCCCTGGCCGTAGGCAAGCGGATGCGGTGCCATTGACCGAGCCGCACATCTATCAACGTTGATAGATGTCACTCTCTGTAACCAATGCAGGTAGAATCAGGAACCTGACGCACCCGTGCACGAGGGTTCACGGTGGTGAACCATTTCCCCCATTTCCCGTGCTCCCCTAGCGGGCAATCGACGAGAGGTAGCCATGCCGAGCGACCGTGAGCAACGCCCCGCATTCGAACTACGCTGTGGCGGGCTCCACTTGACTGTTCAGCGCATTCCCGGATGGCTGGTGGCAGCACTCGCCACAACGGCAGGTAGCGGGCTCGCAGCGTGGCTCACGTCGCGCTAAAGGCGGGATGCACTGGACCCGCTACGACTGGTCCTCGTTCCCCAAGGGAAAGTCCTCGCCCGTCTTGATCCGGTGGCAGTCCCGACACAGTGGTTGAACGTTCGTGTCTGTGTCCTCGCCCCCGAGTGCAAGCGGCTGCACATGGTCCACGTCCACCACGCCCGCGAGGACGAGCGAACCGCACCGGGCACAGCGAGCACCACCACGGGCACCAACCAGAGCACGGAGACGAGCGGCCCCCGAGAACACCCGGACCAGCACCGCACGGCGAGCACGCCGAGCACGGACCGAAGCCCGCTTGCCGAATGCCTGGTGGTGGTTCTCGCAGCGTCCGCGGTGCGTCGCCGGCTCGGTGCAGTCGATACAGCGCACGGTCCCGCACCCCCTCCACACCGTGAGTCGGCGTTCTTCTGCCAACACGAGTGAGCCCCGTGTTTAAACGGGGCTCCACCGCGCACATGTCTAGGCGAAAATATCCAGGACCTTGAGACCAATTTGGATGAGCTGAGATACCACCCATGCCACCCGCCAGCCCGGCCCACTATTGGAGTTGCCGTCGATCACGCTTCCACCTGCCTTCCATGCCGCCCGGCCAATTGCCGGGTGTCCATGGGGATGGCGTTACGTATGGACCGCACGCATTCCAATGGGCACTTCGGATGGAAAACCGATGCCTCGGGTATCATCGGGGTCTTTAACCCAAGTGGTTCTATAATCGTCCACCCGCATCGTCTGCAACGCAACAAGAGCGAGCGAGATGGAACGCGAAGTGATTTCGCACCCACACCCGGAGTCGAACCGGGAACTCTGCGGGTTCGTCCGGGTCTCCCCGAGGGGCCGGTACCGCGCACCTCTACCAGTTGGGTCATGCGGGCTGGTGGTCGTCCTCGCCGGCAGGGCCGGTCCGAACACCATGGGGAGATCACACGAGCTTGCAACCCCGTTCGGCACCCCCGGTCAAGGGGCGGTTACTAATGGGCGGTGTGATCTCCCCGCGCTCTGCCTCACGACCACTGCGGCCACCCCTCGGGGTGCGTGCTGCACGGGCAGAGCTGTTCGTGAGAGTCGGGCACTCAGACCGCCGTTTCCGGGCTGGTGGGGTGCGCGGTAATCCCGCTCTCACTGTGTTGTGGGGACCAGCAGATTCCCGGCCCCCGCCGTGCGGGGTGCTCGGAGCCCGTTCGGTCCCTCACTGTGGTGTGGGGTCCAGCAGATTCCCGGGGGCCGACCATGGCGGGATGACGGTTGGACGTGCTGTTTGGTTTTCTCTCTATTTTTTAGACGTAATCAAAAGAACCCCTCTAACCGTCATATCGCCATGGCTCCGCCCGCTGGTCCCGCTGTCGCTCGGCGAGCCCTGTACGCCCGTCTGCGGGCATGGGAAAGCCCCGGCGGTCTGCGAGGACTACCGGGGCGGTCGGGCTGGTCAGGGGGGGCGGGTAGGGGCTACGCGGCAACTGTTCTCTTACGGTGCTCTCGCGTCGCGTCAACATGTGAGAGCGCCGCGAGTAGCGGGCTCTCGTCGGTTTCCTTGTCCCGCCAATCCAGAGCTATCCGCTTGTCGATGGGCGTGCGGTCCCCTCTCCCCTTGGGTGGAGCCAGCGTTACCTTTGTGAGCGCTGCACGAAGTAGGGCTCGCTGTCCGCCCACGCCTGCGCTGTCCCAGAGTGCGGCCAAGGCATCCGGGTCCATGAGGGGGCTCAAGTCTGCGTCTTTGGACAACTCGGCCAACTCGACCTTCAGTCCGCTGATTTGCTCGCTCAAGTCGCGCCGCAGTGACTCATAACGTGACTCGTCCATGCGGCCCACTATGAAGAACTCCTTTTCGAGCTTCATTTCGCGGCCCACGGCACTCTCCAGGGCCGCATTTACCTTTGCCTTTTTATCTTCCTTGGACGGGTCTTTATATGAAAGCCAGCGGCGAGCAATAGCCTGGATGGTGTTGGAGTCAGGCGAAAGGCTAAGGATGTGATGAGCCCATAGACCTTGAATTGCCGTTTCGATCCTCTTTCGGTCTGTGGAGACCCCTATGCAGGCAGACTTGCCTTGAGCTTGGCGCGCGTCGCATCGATAATTTACCCCGCCGTTCTGCATCGGCCCTTTGCAGCGTCCGCAGCGAAGTAGTCCGCTCAGGATTGCGACCGTTTCCCGCTTTCCTCGGGTTCGATCACCAATACTGGTTCCGGGCTGGGAGCGCTCGGCGAGGATCTGAGCTATCTTTACGTGTTCGGCGAATGTGATCACACCTTGCCCCACGGGTATGGGGTGACCCTTCTTGTCCAGAAGGGGGGTTCCGCCTCTGTGGTACTTGTCGAGCGAATTCCCGTTGTCGTCGCGCATCTTTTCGCGGTCTGGTACAAGACCGGCCCATGAGACCGAATGGGCGAGACTGATGATCCCGGATGCAGTCCACTTCTTTCCGTGACGCGTTAGCAGTCCCTCGCTGTTGAATTCGTTTGCGATGAATGCGGGCGTCTTGCGATCCAAGAGATATACCGCGATCCGCCGGGCGGTCGGATACTCTCCCTTGTGATGTGCGAGTTTTCCCGACCCTTTGGGAGAGTGGAGCCCGTAGGGGGCTACCCCGCCCGTCCACTTCCCTTCCGCCTTGTTGGCAGTAATCCCGAGCTGCGTGAACTGGCTGATGTCGTTTGCTTGCTCGCGGGCTTGCTCCGAAAGAATGGCGAGGATCATCCGAGACTTTGTGGAGTCGATCCTTTCGGCGGTCACCATGATGCGGGCGCGCTGTTTGTCGAACTCGTCCAGCAGCAAGCCGACTTGTCCCATGCCTCGCCGAGAAAGACGACTCGTCTTGTACACGTACAGCGTCTTGGAGCGGCCGGAGATTATCGCGCCCGTAGCTTTCTCGAACTCCTCGCGACGAACGTGTGCCTTGCTCGCGCTTCGCTGTTCGAACCAGACGTGCCGGATTCGCTTTCCCTCGCCTGAGGAGTACGCGTTAATGTCGCGGAGCATTTGCCGCAGCGAGGACATGGTGTCCTTCTTCTTGCTGCGGCGTAGGTAGATCTCCGCCAGATCCTCCGGGGCCCCGATTGCAGGCAGCCATAGCCCAAGCTCTTTGAGCTCGTCATCCTCGAAGCCGAGAGCGCGCAGCGTGGGCAGGTCCGTCCGTTCCATGGTCATCCGTTCGCCGAAGGTGACCACCTCCTGTGACTGCGGGTACTGGCGCGGCGGGGTCCTGGTCCGCTGTGGGGACCAGGAAGTTCCGACGAGCACATTTCCGCAGGTCAGGCGTGGTATGGCTCCGTTGGTCCATGGGTGTCCGTGGTGCTACATCGGCAAGGCCCGCTTCGAGAAGGGCCTCGCGGAGTTCGCCCACCGGAACGAGGTCGAGGTGGTGCACCGCTCCTTCGAGCTCGACCCCTCCCGGGCCAAGGGCGACACCGCGCTCGTGATCGACATGCTGGCCGAGAAGTACGGCCGCAGCCGCGAGGAGGCCGCCTCGATGGAGGCCAATGTCGCGGCCAACGCGCAGGCCGAGGGGCTCGGCTACCGTACCGAGGGCCGCGACCACGGCAGCACCTTCGACCTCCACCGGCTGCTGCACCTGGCCAAGGCCCGCGGCTGCCAGGACGAGCTGCTGACCCTCGCCTACCGGGCGAACTTCGCCGAGGAGCGCTCCGTCTTCGACGACGAGGTGGTGCTCGCCCTCGCCGTGGAGGCCGGACTCGACGCGGACGAGGCCCGTGCGGTGCTCGCCGACCCCGGGGCGTACGCCGACGATGTCCGGACCGACGAGCGCGAGGCGGCCGAACTGGGCGCCAACGCCGTGCCGTTCTTCGTCCTCGACCGGCGGTACGGGATCTCCGGCGGTCAGCCCTCGGAGGTCTTCGTCCAGGCGCTGGAGCAGGCGTGGAAGGACCGTTCCGCCACCGCGCTGACCACCGTCGGCGGGGACGCGGCGGCCTGCGACGCGGACGGGGCCTGCGAGGTTCCGCGCGGCTGAGCCCCGCCCCGCGCAGTCAAGGAGCCATCACCCATAAGCATTCCTTTGGTGGAGACCTTAACTCTCCATGATTGACTTTGGGTTGGGAGAGCTTCAGGGTGGACGTATGACGATCCTCGCGCCCATCCAAGCGGCAGCCGTTGAATTCGCTCCGGAGGTCACCTACCTCAACACCTCCAGCTGGGGACTGCTGCCCCGCCGGACGATCGCCGCCGTCAAGGCCCTGGCCGACGAGAACGCCGTCGGCCGCCGGGAGGGGGCGGGCAGCTTCGAGGCGGTGGAGGCCGCCCGGGTCGGCTTCGCCCGGCTCGCCGGGGTCCACCCGGACCGGGTCGCCACCGGCAGTTCCGTCACCGTCCACGTCGGCCTGATTGCCGCTTCGCTGCCGCCCGGCGCCGAAGTCCTCTGCCCCGAGGGCGAGTTCTCCTCCGTGGTCAGCCCGTTCGCGCTCCGCGGTGATCTGCGCGTGCGGTACGCGCCGCTCGCGGACCTCGCCGCGGCCGTACGCCCCTCGACCGCCCTCGTCGCCTTCTCCGCCGTGCAGTCGGCCGACGGCCGGGTCGCCGACCTCCCCGCCGTCCGCGCGGCCGCCGCGGCGCACGGGGCCCGGACCCTGCTGGACGGCACCCAGGCGGCGGGGTGGTTCCCGCTGGACGCCGGGGCGTACGACTACACGGTCACCGGCGGCTTCAAGTTCCTGCTCTGCCCGCGCGGTACGTCGTTCCTGACCGTCACCGAGGAGGCGCAGGGCACGCTGCCGCCGCTCTTCGCGGGCTGGGTGTCCGCCGGCGCGCCCTGGGCGAACAACTACGGCCCGCTGGAACGCCTGGCTCCCACCGCCCGCGGCTTCGACGAGCCGCCCGCCTTCCTCTCGTACCACGGGGCCGAGCACTCCCTGGACCTGCTCGCGGAGGTCGGCGCCGACGCCCTGTACGCACACGCCACCGGGCTCGCGGCCCGGCTGCGCGCGGGGCTGGCCGGGCTCGGGTACGAGGTGGTCCCGGGGGAGTCGGCGATCGTCTCGGCACCGGGGCTGGAGGACCGCAGGCCCGGCCTGGTAAAGGCCGGGATCGCCGTCTCGGCCCCGGCCGGGAATCTGCGGATCTCCTGCCACCTCTACAACACCGAGGCCGATGTGGACCGGGTGCTGGAGTTCCTGGCCTGAGACCTCCCGCGCGTACGCCCTCATCCCGCGCGCGCCTCATCCGCGTGCGCGTGCCCGTCCTCTCGCGTACGTCTGGATCAGCGCCGGTCGGGGCAGTCCGCGGTCTCCCGGCAGAGGTTCTCCTCGACCTTCGCCAGCAGCCGGATCAGCTCCGCGCGCTCGGCCGGGTCCAGGCCCGCGAGCGTGTGTTCCTCCAGGCTGCCCCAGGCGGCCTGGACCGCGGTGTGCAGCGCGCAGCTCGTGTCCGTCGCCTCGACCAGCACGGCCCGCCGGTCGGCCGGGTCGGGGCGGCGGCGTACGTGCCCGGTCTGCTCCAGCCGCTGGAGCATCTTCGTGACCGTGGACGGGTCCAGCTCCAGCGCCCTGATCAGCTCCGTCTGGCGGATCGCCCCCTGGTCCCACAGATGCATCATCAGCAGCTCCTGCCCCGGGTAGAGGTCCACCCCCTTGAGCGCCTTGCCCGCCGCGATCCGGTGCAGCCGGGCCACGCGGGAGACGGCGTGGCTCACGGGCCCGCTGAGCGCCGCCGTGGGCAGCGCGGCGGTACAGGCCTCTTCCGCGGGGGTGGCGTGGCCGGTGGTCATGGCGGGCTCCTGGGGTCCTCGGGGCTGTGGGCGGCGGCTTTCGATGATGCCCGACGGTTCCCCACCACTTTACCTTGGTCGGCCAATCAATGAGGTACTGTTGCCGTCGACGCCAATGCTTGGCCGACCACATACTTTTTTGGGAGCCTTCATGACCACCGCTTTCGACCCGATCGACCTGTCCGGCACCCCGCTGGCCAACCGCATCGCACTGGCCCCGATGACCCGCAGCCGGGCCGGTGAGGGCGGCACCGCCACCGAGCTCACCGCCACGTACTACGCCCAGCGCGCCTCGGCCGGCCTGGTGATCACGGAGGGCATCCAGCCGTCCGTCGTGGGCCAGGGCTACCCCTCCACGCCCGGTCTGCACAGTGCCGAGCAGGTCGCCTCCTGGCGTACGGTCACCGACGCGGTGCACGCCGAGGGCGGCCGGATCTTCGCCCAGATCATGCACGCGGGCCGCATCGGCCACCCGGTTCTGCTGCCGGACGGCCTCGTCCCCGTCAGCTCCTCCCCGGTCAGGGCCGAGGGGCAGGTCTACACCCACGTCGGACCGAAGGACTTCGTCGAGCCGCGCGAGCTGACCGACGCCGAGATCCGCGCGACCGTCGCCGACTTCGTCGCCGCCTCCCGCAACGCCGTGGACGCCGGATTCGACGGGGTCGAGCTGCACGGCGCCAACGGCTATCTCATCCACCAGTTCCTGGCCCCCAACACCAACCGGCGCACCGACGCGTGGGGCGGCTCCGACGAGGCCCGCGTCCGCTTCGCCGTCGAGGTCGTCAAGGCCGTCGCCGCCGAGATCGGCCCGGAGCGCACCGGACTGCGCATCTCGCCCGGCAACCCGTACAACGACATCGACGAGCCCGCGCCGGAGGCCGTCTACACCGCGCTGGTCCGGGAGATCGAACCGCTCGGCATCGCCTACCTGCACGTCCTGGAGGCCGCCCCGATCCGCGAACTGACCCTCGCCCTGCGCAAGGCGTTCTCCGGAACCCTCGTCATCAACGTGCACACCGAGGGCGCCACCGGACCCGGCGACCACACGGTGATCGACGACGGCATCGCCGACCTGATCTCCTACGGGGCGCTCTTCCTCGCCAACCCGGACCTGCCCGCCCGGCTGAAGGCGGGCGGCCCGTTCAACACCCCCGACCCGTCGACCTTCTTCGGCGGCGACGCCAGGGGCTACACCGACTACCCGGCGCTGGGCTCCGTCAAGTAGCCCGTACGGCAGGCTGGTTCACGCCCCGGGCCGGGCGGCCGGTCACGCCGAGTCCCGGCGTACCAGCTCGGTGGGGAGGATCACCGCGGCCGGGTCCTCCCCGCTGATCTGCGCCAGCAGCACCCGTACCATCTCGGTGCTGATCCGGTCCCACGGCTGCCGGATCGTCGTCAGGGCCGGGCGGGAGGCGAGTGCCGCGGGGGAGTCGTCGAAGCCGCCCACCGCGACGTCCTCGGGCACCCGGCGCCCGGCCCGCTCCAGCGCCGCCAGCACACCCTGGGCCATCAGGTCCGACGCGACGAACACCGCGTCCAGGCCGGGGCCCGCTCCAGCAGCGCGGCGGCCGCCGCCTCGCCGCTCCCCCCGGCTGTAGTCGCCCGGGGCGATCAGCGCCTCGTCGGCGGGCAGCCCGCACTCCGCCAGCGTCTCCCGGTACCCCGCGAGGCGCTCCACCCCGCCCGGGGTGTCGAGCGGGCCGCTGACCGTGGCGATCCGGCGGCGCCCGGACGCGTACGGGAAGCGCACCATGTCCCGTGCGCCGTCCCGGTCGTCCGCCGCCACGTAACTCACCTTCGAGCCCTGCCCGATCGGCTTGCCGCAGGCCACCAGCGGAATCCCGGCCTCGTGCAACTGGGCGGCGACCGGATCGCCGGAGTGGCTGGAGACCAGCAGGACCCCGTCCACATGGCCGGCGATGTAGCGCATGTTGCGGCGGCGAGACGCTCTACGACCGTCACCTCACCGTCGACTTCGGCCACCCCGAGGCCGACCTCGGCGCATACCCGTTGGTGGTCGTCCCGGCCCTCTACCTCGCCTCCGAGGCGACCGGCCGCAAACTGCGCCGGTACGTGGAGGGCCGCGGAACGCTCGTCGTCTCGTACTTCTCCGGCATCGTCGACGCCGACGGCGCCGTCCACCCCGGCCCCTGCCCCGGCGTCCTGCGCGATGTCCTGGGCCTGACCGTGGAGGAGTTCGCCCCGCTCCCCGCCGGCGGAACGGTCCGCCTGACCACCCCCGAAGGGGCGCGGAGCTCACCGGCGACCTCTGGTCGGACGTCGTGATCCCGCGCGGGGCCGAGACGATCCGGGCGTACGCCGACGGCATCCCGGCCGGCTGGCCCGCCGTCACCCGGCACCGGCTGGGGGAGGGCAGCGCCTGGTACGTCTCCACCCGGCTCGGCGGCCCCGGCCTGGACGCGGCCCTGGAGCGGGCCTGCGCGGACGCCCGCATCGCGCCCCGGACCGGGCTCCCGCACGACGTCGAGGCGGTCCGCCGCACCGGCTCCAGCGGCACCTACCTCTTCGTCATCAACCACACCGACGCCGACGCCGAGGTGCCGCTCGACGCCCCCGGCTACACGGTCACCCCCGCCGGACACGCTGCCAGCCTCCGGGATGTCATGAACGTCGTGGAGGCCGTCCCGAACGGGCGGGGCCTGGGCGTCGTCTACCTCTGATTCCTGGCGGAGCCGCCGGGCCGTTGAACTGTTTCAGCTCGGCTTCGAAGTCGGCGCAGACCTCCCGAATGATCTCTTCGGTGCGGGTCAGCGCGGCGTCGGTGAGCGCTTTCCTCCGGTACTCAGTGAAGAAAACCAAGTGAACGTTCAGGTTGTGGACAGCGTGGCGACCTGTTCTGACATCGGTGTCAGGGGTTACATCGTGGTGACACATGCCAACGCTATGGTCCTGGTCGTGAGTCAAGACGCCCTGGTCAAGCGGCAGTATGGGCCTCGCGCTCATCCCGGCTGCCGGGAGGGCAGTCGTCAGGCCCGCGAAGCGCGTCAAGCCCGCTACCACAAGGTAAGCAGGAATCTCCCGGCTTCAGCCGGGAGAGCACTTCAATGGGAGGCGTCCTGGACCGCCGTGCCCGGCAGCGGCTGGGACCCGCAGGACCCGGCCTCCGGCAACGCATGGGAGAACCAGGCGCTGTTCGGCTACGACACCACACTGCTGCCCGCCGCCCGCTGGTTCTCCCACCGCTGAGCGGGCTCAGCCCTTCTCCTCCCGCGGCCGCCCGTCCCACCGCCACGACGTGCGGCGCGGGTGGTCCGGCAGCTCGGCGCGACCGGTGGCCCACAGCAGGACGGTCCACCGGTCGCCGCCCGCCGGGGCGTCCGGGAAGAGCCGGGCCAGCACCCGGTCGCAGAGCGCCGGGGACGGCGACCAGTCCAGCCCCAGGCCCTCGGCGAGGTCATGGGTGTGCACCAGGGTCTCCACCACCCCCATCGCGGCGAAGCCCTCCGGGTCGGAGATCCCGTACCCGTGGTACGAGCGCACCTGCGGCGGTGTCGTCCGCGCCATCGAGGCCAGCAGCGCCCCGCTCGCCTCCAGCGTGGCCAGCAGCCCGGCGGGACCGGCTTCACGGTCGGCGAAGACCGCGTTGTGCGGACCGCCCTCCCGTCCGGGCGCCCACCGGTAGGGCACTTCACCGTCCAGCGGAGGCGTACGGGGACCCAACTGCACGGCGTACGCGAACAGATCGTCGCTCAGGTGCTCCACCGTCTCCCAGCAGCTCCAGGTGAGGCTCCCCGCGGGCACGTCCCAGCGGTCCGCCGGAGCCCCGGCCAGCACGTCCACCGCGAGCCGGACCGCCGAGGTCACGTCGTCGGCGGTCACCGGCAGCCGGGTTCCCGTCAGGGCCGCCCGTTCGGCGGCGGAGCACTCCACGCAGAACTCGTTGCCCTCGGGATCGGCGAGCGTGGCCCAGCCGCGCCCGTTCGGTCTGCGGCGGTCGCCCACCATGGTCGCGCCGAGCGCGAGCAGCCGCTCGACCTCCTCGTCCCGGGAGCGGTCCTGCGGCTGGATGTCCAGATGGACGCGGCTCCCGGCCTGCTGGGGCCCGTCGGCCCGCACGAAGAGGATCGCCGCGCCCGGGGCCTCGACCAGCGCCTCCGGATCACCGGGGAAGTCGTCGTCGGCGAGCGGGGATTCGAGCACCTGGGCCCAGAAGCTGCCGAGTGCGTAGGCGTCGGCGCAGCTGATCGTGATGTGGCGTACATGGGAAGTCATGGCGAACACCCTCTCCGCTGACCCGGCCCCGGTCCAGTGAGTTACGCGCGAAGGGCCGGGACGGCGTACCGTCCCGGCCCCGACTCGCCTGCGCGTACCGCTACTTCACCGGGGTGAAGTCCCGCGCCCCGATGAACTCGGGGCGGCGGATCGGAGCCGCGAAGGGCTCCTGCGCCGCGTTCTCCACGCTGTTGAAGACGATGAAGACGTTGCTGCGCGCGTACGGGGTGATGTTGTCGCCCGAGCCGTGCATGGCGTTGCAGTCGAACCAGGTCGCCGAACCGGCCTTGCCCGTGAAGAGCCTGATGCCGTGGCGGTCCGCCATCTTCGTCAGCGCGTCGTCGGACGGCGTGCCGGCGTCCTGCATCTGGAGCGACTTCTTGTAGTTGTCCTTCGGCGTCTCGCCCGCACAGCCGAGGAACGACTTGTGTGAACCGGGCATGATCATCAGCCCGCCGTTGGTGTCGAAGTTCTCGGTCAGCGCGATCGACACGGACACCGTCCGCATGTTCGGCAGGCCGTCCTCCGCGTGCCAGGTCTCGAAGTCGGAGTGCCAGTAGAAGCCCGAGGCCCCGAAGCCCGGCTTCACATTGATCCGGGACTGGTGGACGTACACGTCCGAGCCGAGGATCTGGCGGGCCCGGCCCACCACCCGCTCGTCGCGGACCAGAGCGGCGAAGACCTCGCTGATCTTGTGGACCTCGAAGACGGACCGCACGTTCTGCGACTGCTTCTCGACGATCGAGCGCTCGTCGGCGCGGATCGCCGGGTCGGAGATCAGCCGGTTCAGCTCCGCCTCGTAGCCGGTGACCTCGTCCGGGGTGATCAGCTGGTCGACGGTGAGGAAGCCGTCGTGCTCGTATCCCTGGAGATCCTTGGCGGTGATCGGGCCCGGTGCGCCCGGCGCGGACCAGATGACCGGGTCCTGGCGGGGAGTGGTCATCTCGGCGGCGCCGCGCGAGGGGTACAGATCGGCGCGTACTTCGGTGGTCATGGTTCAGCCCTCCTCGGTCAGCAGTGGGTAGACACCGTTCTCGTCATGGTCCTCCCGTCCGGTGACGGGGGGATTGAAGACGCACACACAGCGGAAGTCGGTCTTGGGCCGCATGGTGTGCCGCTCATGTCCGTCCAGCAGATACATCGTGCCGGGCGTGATCCAGTGCTTCTCGCCGGTCTCGTCGTTGGTGAGCTCGGCCTCGCCCTCGGTGCACAGCACCGCCTCGATGTGGTTCGCGTACCACATCGAGGTCTCCGTGCCCGCGTACAGCACGGTCTCGTGGAGCGAGAAGCCCACCTTCTCCTTGGCGAGCACGATGCGCTTGCTCTCCCAGGTGCCGGACGCGGACTTCACATGCCGGTCGGTGTTCTCGATGTCACTGAACGATCGGACGATCACGGTGAGCGGTTGCCTTTCTCTTCTCTGCACAGCGTCCCGGGCCTCGCGGCCCGGGACCTCTTCTTCTCCACCTGCCCCGGCAGCGCCGGGTCAGGCCGTCTCGCGGACGCAGCGGGCCAGCGTGCGCAGGCCCTCGTCCAGCTCTTCGGGGGTGACGGTCAGCGGCGGCAGCAGCTTGACGACCTCGCTCTGCGGGCCCGAGGTCTCCAGCAGGAGCCCCAGCTCGAAGGCGCGGGCGCAGACCGCCGAGGCGCGCGCCGGGTCCTCGAACTCCATGCCCCACACCAGGCCCCGGCCGCGGAACTGCGCGGTCGGCTCCTCGGCGCAGATGGCCAGCAGCGTCTGCTCGACCTGCTCGCCGCGGGCCAGGGTCTGCTTCTCCATCTGGCCGTCCGCCCAGTAGGCGTCCAGCGCGGCGGCGGCCGTGACGAAGGCCGGGTTGTTGCCGCGGAAGGTGCCGTTGTGCTCGCCCGGCTCCCAGATGTCCAGCTCCGGCTTGAACAGGCAGAGCGCCATGGGCATGCCGTAGCCGCTGATGGACTTCGACAGCGTGACGATGTCCGGGACGACGCCGGACTCCTCGAAGGAGAAGAAGCCGCCGGTACGGCCGCAGCCCATCTGGATGTCGTCGACGATCAGCAGCATGTCCTGGCGGTCGCACAGTTCTCGCAGAGCGCGCAGCCACTCGGGCCGGGCGACGTTGATGCCGCCCTCGCCCTGGACGGTCTCCACGATCACGGCGGCGGGCTTGTTCAGCCCGGAGCCCTGGTCCTCCAGCAGGCGCTCGAACCAGAGGAAGTCGGGGACCGTACCGTCGAAGTAGTTGTCGAACGGCATCGGGGTGCCGTGCACCAGCGGGATCCCGGCGCCGGCCCGCTTGAACGCGTTGCCGGTGACGGCGAGCGAGCCCAGCGACATGCCGTGGAAGGCGTTGGTGAACGAGACGACGGACTCGCGGCCCTTGACCTTACGGGCCAGCTTCAGCGCCGACTCGACGGCGTTGGTGCCGGTCGGGCCGGGGAACATCACCTTGTACGGCAGGTCGCGCGGGCGCAGGACCACGTTCTGGAACGTCTCCAGGAACGCGCGCTTGGCGGTGGTCGCCATGTCCAGGCCGTGGGTGATGCCGTCGCGCTCGATGTAGTCGATCAGCGCGCGTTTCAGCACCGGGTTGTTGTGGCCGTAGTTGAGCGAGCCGGCCCCGGCGAAGAAGTCCAGGTAGGAGTGGCCGTCCTCGTCGGTCAGCCGGGCGCCCTGCGCGCGGTCGAACACGGCGGGCCAGCTGCGGCAGTAGCTCCGGACCTCGGATTCAAGGGCCTCGAAGACGCTCAGTGCGGGCGGGGTGATGGTCACAGCGGATCTCCTGCGTGAGGGGGTGTGACGGGCAGTGGTCGAGTGCTCCCCGCCGCACGGCGGCGGCCGGGACCGCGCCGGGTGGTCGGCCGGCGCGAAAAGTCGGGGGGTGCCGGCGTACGGGTCGGGTACGCCGGGTCGTGGCCGGGACGGCTCAGGTGGCGAACGGGCCTATCCGGTAGAGCACCTCGGGCAGGTGCGTCCCTTCGGGGAACAGCCCGCCGTCGAAGAGCACCTCCTGCTCCAGCGCGACGTCGTGGCGCTGGGCGTAGGACGTGAACAGCCGGTCGGAGGCGGTGTTGTCCGGCGTGATCGTCGTCTCCACGGACGACAGGCCCTGGCCGGCGGCGACCCGGGCGGTCAGCGCGTCCAGCAGGGTGGCGGCCAGTCCCTTGCCCCGGTGGGCCTGGTCGACGGCCACCTGCCAGACGACGAGGGTCTGGGGGCGGTCGGGCCTGATGTAGCCCGTCACGAAGGCGATGGGCTCGCCGTCCTCACCACGGGCGACGGCGGAGGTCGCGGCGAAGTCACGGCACCACAGCAGGTAGCTGTACGAGGAGTTCAGGTCCAGGACCTGGGAGTCGCGGGCGATGCGCCAGATCGCGGCTCCGTCCTCCACTCGTGGGGCATCGATACTGAGGAATTCGCTTCGGGCACGGGCAAAATCTGCTGGTGCTGCGGTCATGCGAATTGAATTTACCCAGCAAATTTCGAAATTGCATCGAGGTGAAGGGTTGGGTGAAGCGCCCCTATGTGTTATCAGGCGTGCGCGAGATCCGCCATGATTAGGGTAGGGTTTCCTGTACTTTGTCCCGAATTTTTCGGGCATAACGTCGCCGGTGTGGAGTCGGTCACAGGGTTGTAACTCTCCTGAGACGTGTCCGAATTACGAGGTTCGAGACCCGCGAAAACTTCCGCGTTTAGGTAGCGGGAAAGCGGGCAGAAGAATGCGGGGAGCTGCTTTCGGTAAAGCAACTCCCCGCATTATGAATATCAGCGGCCCGGCCAGGTTTTCGAAACGGCCCCGCGGGCACCCTCGATATCGGCCGGCCGGCCCGCGTCGGTCAGCGCCGCTCCCAGAGCCGCGAGCGAGGACAGCACCGCGTCCCGCGTCGCATCCGCCCCGTAATGATTGACCCGGATCATCTCCTTGGACAGCGCCCCGCCGCCCGCGATGAGCGGCAGCGAGGGGTCCGCCGCCAGCGCCCGCGCGACCAGCGAGGCCGCGTCGGTCCCCGCCGGGGCGCGCAGCGTCGTGGCCACCGGAGCGGCGTCCCGCGCGTCGTGGACGTACGGTTCCAGACCGCCGCCCAGCGCCACCGCACCCGCCCGGGTCGCCGCGGCGGCCGAGGCGTGGCGGGCCATCACCGTCTGTGGGCCCTCGGCCTCGATCCGCTCCAGGCACGCCTCCAGGCCCAGCATCTCCAGCTGCGCCGGGGCGTGCGGCAGGGCCGTGCGGCCGGCGTCGATCCAGCGCTCCTTCCAGTCCAGGAGGGAGAGGTAGGAGCGCCGCGGGGCGGCCGGGTTGGCGGCGATCCGCTCCCAGGCCCGCCCGCTCACCGACACCGCCGACACCCCGGCGGGCCCGCCCATGGCCTTCTGCGCGCCGATCACGCACAGGTCGACGCCCCAGGTGTCCGGAAGCAGCGGCTCGGCGCCCACCGAGGCGACCGCGTCCAGCATGAACAGCGCGCCGTGCGCCCGGACCACCTCGCCGATCTCCGCGACCGGGTTGGTGTTGCCGGTCGCCGCCTCCGCGTGCACCAGCGAGACGAAGTCGATCTCCGGGTGCTCGGCGAGCGCCTCGGCGACCAGGCCGGCGGTCGCCGCCGTGTGGAAGGGCACCGTGAGGTCGACGACATGCGCGCCGCAGTCCCGCAGCCAGTTGCCGAAGGTCTGCCCGTAGGGGCCCGTGACCACGTTCAGCGCGGTCGAGCCGGGCCGCGCGCCGCTGCGGATACAGCCCTCCAGCGGCAGCAGCGCCTCGCCCTGGGTGATGACGACGTCCTGCTCCGTGGCGAGGAGCCGGGCCACGCGCCGCTCGATCGCCGCGAAGCGGTCGGCGGTGAGCGGGGGGAGGTCGAGGAAGGGGTGCGTCACGGTTCGGTGCTCTCTTCGGGTCGGTCGGTCGGGTCTTTCGGCGGCCGGGCGGCGGTCGGGCGGCGGCCCTGCCCGCGGCCGATGCCCCCCGCGCAGCCTACCGACGGCCTCGTACAGTGCCGCATATGAGTGATCAGGAGGAACAGCGGGTGCTGCGGGTGAAGGGCCGGGTGCTGGTCGGCCCGGACGAGGTGCGGGACGAACTGTGGGCCGTGGACGGGCGGATCACCTACGAACGGCCGGCCGGCGCCGACGACGCGGTGACGGTCACCGGCTGGGCACTGCCCGGACTGGTCGACGCGCACTGCCACGTGGGCCTGGACCGGCACGGCCCGGTCGACGCGGCGACCGCCGAGAAACAGGCCCTCGCCGACCGGGAGGCCGGAACCCTGCTGATCCGGGACGCCGGATCACCCTCCGACACCCGGTGGATCGACGACCGGGAGGACCTGCCGAAGATCATCAGGGCCGGCCAGCACATCGCCAGGACCCGCCGCTACATCCGTAACTACGCCCATGAGATCGAGCCCGGCGACCTCGTCGCGTACGTGGCCCGGGAGGCCCGGCGCGGGGACGGCTGGGTCAAGCTGGTGGGGGACTGGATCGACCGCGACGCCGGGGACCTGACCGCCTGCTGGCCGCGCGGCGAGGTCGAGGCGGCCATCGCCGAGGCGCACCGGCTCGGCGCCCGCGTCACCGCGCACTGCTTCGCCGAGGAGTCGCTCACCGACCTGGTGGAGGCGGGCATCGACTGCATCGAACACGCCACCGGCCTCACCGAGGACACCATCCCGCTCTTCGCCGAACGCGGGGTCGCGATCGTCCCGACGCTGGTCAACATCGCCACCTTCCCCGACCTCGCGGCGGGCGGCGAGGCCAAGTTCCCCCGCTGGTCGGCCCATATGCGGCAGCTGTACGAACGCCGCTACGACACCGTGCGCGCCGCGTACGACGCCGGGATCCCGGTCTACGTCGGTACCGACGCGGGCGGCTCCCTGGCGCACGGCCTGGTCGCGGGCGAGGTCGCCGAGCTGGTCAAGGCGGGCATCCCGCCCCTGGAGGCCCTTTCGGCCACCGCGTGGGGAGCCAGGCGCTGGCTGGGGCGGCCCGCGCTGGAGGAGGGCGCCCCGGCGGATCTGGTCGTGTACGACGAGGATCCGCGCGCGGACGTCCGGGTGCTGGCGGCTCCTCGGTACATCGTGCTGAACGGGCGGGTGATCGGCTGAGCGCGGCGCGGTGCTGTGTTGACGAGCAGTGACGGATGCGGTCCCCGGCTCGTTGATGCACCTCAGCGCACTCTCCGCGCACGCTCCGGCGCGGTCGCACACCGTTCGGCCCCGCCGTGTGAAACGGGTGAAGCCAGGGGACGCACGTGCCGAAAGATTCGAATATGCGAGCGGAAACCCCCCTTTGGGGTGAACTCACGTCAGGTGTCCACCAGTTCACCCTCAGTGCGTAAAGATTCACGGAGTCGAGGCCGCCGGCACGGGCGATGTCCCCCATTGGACTGTGCCGGTGGCTCCATGTCTCTTGTGGGGGTTCCACCATCTTGAACAGCAACACCTTCCGTCTCGCCGCCCTGGCGGTCGCCGCCGCCCCCGTCGCTCTGCTTGCCGCCGTCCCCGCGCACGCAGCCCCGGCGACGCCCGCCACCGGCGGCGAGGGCCGGGCGAGCGCGGTCGTACTCCGTACCGGGCTCGACGTCTCGCTCCTCAACAAGTCCGTCCAGGTGCCACTCAAGGCCACGCTCAACGAGGTGCAGGCCCCGGCCAACGCCGAGAAGACGGCCCTCAGCGTGAACGTGGACGGAGTGGAGGGCGGCCGCCCGGTCAGCATCCTGCGCGCCGAAGTGGCCACCGCGAACGCGACCGTCGACGAGCACCGGGCCGAGGGCCACACCAACCTGGCCAAGGCCCGGATCCATGTGCCCGGACTGCCTCTGCTCTCGCTCATCGAGGTCGAGAAGGTCACCTCCAAGGCGGTCTGCGAGACCGGCAGGAAGCCCGTCGCCGAGTCGAACGTGCTCGGCCATGTCTCGGTGCTCGGCAAGAAGGTGACGCTCACTGCGGGCGGTCCGACGCGGGTGTCGGTGCCGGGCGTCGGCGAGGTCTCCCTCGACCTGTCCAAGACGGTCACCACCGAGCGCACGGCGGCCGCGACGGCGCTCCAGCTCAAGGTGTCGGTCAACCCGTTGAATCTCAACGTCGCCGAGGTGGAGGGCGAGGTCACCCTCGCCGAGGCGACCTGCGAGACCCCGGAGAAGCCGAAGACCCCCGAGGAGCCGGGCTCGACGGGCGGTGACAGCGGTGGCGGTTCCACGGGCGGTGACAGTGGCGGTGGCTCGACGGGCGGCGACAGCGGTGGTGGTTCCACGGGCGGTGGCAGTGGCGGTGACCAGGGCGACGGAGGCGCCACCGGCGGCGACGTGAAGACGCAGACCGGCTCCGACACCGCCCCCACCACGGCGAACCTCGCCGAGACCGGCGGCAGTTCCACCACCCCGTACATCGCGGGCGGAGCAGCCCTGCTGCTGGCCGTCGGCGCGGGCGCGACGGTGCTGGCGCGCAGGCGCGGCAGCAGCCAGAGCTGATACGTGAGCGGCCGGAGCCGAGCGTGCCGGGGCCGGAGTTGACACGTGCCGGAGGTCGGAGCTGATACGCGCCGGAGGTCGGAGCTGATACGCGCCGGGGGCGGCGTCCGTACGACGAACGCCGCCCCCGGTACGCCGGCCGGGTCGCTCCTCAGCGCCCCGATCTCGCGGGCAGCGCCTGCACGGCCTGGTCCAGGGCCTGGAGGAAACGGTTGGTCGTGGCCCGGTCGCGGACCGCGAGCCGCAGCCACTGCGGCCCCAGCCCGGGGAAGGTGTCCCCCCGCCGGGCCGCGAAGCCCAGCAGCCGCAGCCGCTCCCGGACCTCGGCCGCCCGCTCAAGACGCACCAGGACGAACGGCCCCCGGGCCGTCTCCACCGTCTCCACCTCGCTGAACTCGGCCAGCCCGGCCAGCAGATGGGCCCGGTCCACCGTGATCCGGTCCGCCGCCTCGGCCGCCTCCACCAGCGCCCGCGGCTCCATGCACGCCTCCGCCGCCGCCAGCGCCGGGGACGACACCGGCCACAGCGGCTGCGCCTCGGAGAGCAGCGCCACGGTCTGCGGATCGGCCAGGACATAACCGATCCGCAGACCGGCGAGCCCCCAGGTCTTGGTGAGGCTGCGCAGCACCACGAGCCCGGGGATGTCCGTCCGCCCGCACAACGCCTCGCGCTCGCCCGGCACGACGTCCATGAACGCCTCGTCGACCACCAGCGTCCGACCCGGCCGCGCCAGCCGTTCCAGCAGCGCCGCCGGATGCAGCACGGACGTCGGGTTCGTCGGATTGCCGATCACCACGAGGTCCGCCTCCTCGGGCACCGCCGCCGGATCGAGCCGGAAGCCGTCCTCGGCGCGCAGCAGCACCCGCCCCACCCCGTGCCCGGCCGCCCGGAGCGCCGCCTCCGGCTCGGTGAACTGCGGATGCACCACGACCGGATGCCGGACCGGAAGAGCTCGGGCGAGCAGGACGAACGCCTCGGCCGCGCCCGCCGTCAGCAGCACCCGCTCCGCCGGCAGCCCGTGCCGGCCGGCGACCGCGGCGCGGGCGGACGAACCGTCCGGGTAGGCGGCCAGCGAGGTGAGCGACGCGGCTATCCGCTCGCGCAGCCACTCCGGGGGAGTGTGGGTACGGACGTTCACGGCGAGATCGGTCAGATTCTCGCCGCGCACCTCCGCGTCGCCGTGGTGGCGCAGGTCGGGCCCGGCGCTCTCGATGTTCCGCGTGGGGGGATTCATGGCAGCCATGGTGAACGGGCGGGAGCCCGCCGTCACCGGTGAGGTGGAAGTTTTCCTCCCCGAAACATCGGAAGTCCCGGCGACGGCCGGACGCCGGCGGGCCACCGCACAGGTCGCCACCCCCTTGGACGAGGTGTTCCCGCCCGGGGCACGGGTCTTCGGCACCACCAGCTCGTCCGCCTCGATCAGCGCCGCCGCCTCCGCGACCGACGGGGTCCCCACCGCCGCGCCCACCGCGCCCGAGGGGTGCGGCACCCGGACCGCGGCCAGCGCCCCGGCCGGATGGGTCCGCACCGGCACCCCGAGCCGGGCCGCCGCCCCCACGATCCCCGGCTCGTCCCCCTTGGCGTCGACCGTCGCCACCTCCAGCACGTCCGCCGGGTCCAGCCCCGCCCCGCTCAGCACCGCCTCGATCAGGGCGAACACCACATCACCGCAGGCGCCGCGCCGCGCGCCGACCCCCACCACCAGACTGCGGGCCCCGGACTCCGGTCCGGGTCCGACGGATGCTCCGGTCATCGGCGGAGTCCTGCCTTTCAGGTCAAACGTCTCGGTGGCGCGGGGGAGCGGGCACGGCCGTTCCGTATACAGACGCAGATACGGATACGGGCACGGGCACAGATACGGGCGCGGGCGCGGGAACAGGCGCGGGCGGCCCGGAGGGGCACAGGCGGCGGGAGGCACACAGCCGGCCGCTCCGGTAAGGACACCCTGAGATGCGAAGAGAGGGCCCGATCGACTAGCAAGGCCCCATGGCGGTGTTCGTCGCGCTCGGCGCGTTCCTGATGACTCTGGCCGGCGGCTGGGTCGCACAACGCGTCTCCGACCGCCGTCACCTGGTGCTCGGCTTCGCGGGCGGGCTGATGCTCGGCGTGGTCGGACTCGACCTCCTGCCGGAGGCGATCGAGGCGGCGGGCACCCCGGTGTTCGGCGTGCCCGCCGCCCTGCTGCTGTTCGTCGGCGGCTTCCTGACGGCCCACCTGGTCGAGCGGCTGCTCGCCGTACGCCAGGTGGCACACGGGGCGAGCGGCCCCCAGGGTGAACGCGTACCGCAGGTGGGACTGACGGCGGCCGCCGCGATGGTCGGCCACAGCCTGATGGACGGCATCGCGCTCGGCGCCGCCTTCCAGGTCAGCGGAGCCATGGGCACGGCCGTCGCGCTGGCGGTGATCAGTCATGACTTCGCCGACGGATTCAACACGTACACCCTCACCAGTCTTTACGGGAACGCCCGCCGCAAGGCGCTCCTGATGCTGTTCGCGGCTGCCGTGGCGCCGGTCGTGGGCGCCGCGACGACGCTGCTGTTCACCCTTCCGGAGGAACTGCTGGGCGGCTATCTCGGCTTCTTCGGCGGAGCGCTGCTCTATCTGGCCGCCGCGGAGATTCTTCCCGAGGCGCACCACACCCATCCCGCCCGCTCCACCCTTCTCTGCACCATCGGGGGCGTGGGCTTCATCTGGCTGGTCGTCGGCATCGCCGAGTGAGCCGCGCGTACGCCCGCACGCCTCGTCACGACGGATGCGCCCCCGGGACACCGGCTCACCGGGCCCGGCAGTGCTCGACGAACCTCCGGGCCACCGAGGGCGAAGCGGCCCAGTGGGTGTGCAGATAGCTGGCGTGCACGCCCCGCTGGACGTACCCCTCCACCCGTCGCTCCGGCTGGTGCAGGCCCCAGGCGGGCGTGGTCCCCGCCCCCGGCTCCAGCACCGTGCGGTGGAACTCATGGCCGCGCATCCGGGTCCCCGCCACCGCCAGCGCGCTGTCCGAGACGGCCACCGCCTGCCGGTACCCGAGCGTGAGGCGATCGGACATCCGGGCCCCGGCGTCCAGCACCCCGCACATCGGCCGCCCGTCCAGCTCCCGCGCCAGATACAGCAGCCCCGCGCACTCGGCCGCCACCGGGGCTCCGTCCAGGGCCAGCTCCGTCACCGCCCGCCGCAACGGCTCGTTGGCCGACAGCTCGGGGGCGTACATCTCCGGAAACCCGCCGCCGATCACGAGCCCCGCCGTACCCACCGGCAGCTTCTCGTCCCGCAACGGGTCGAAGGTCACGACCTCCGCACCGGCCGCCGTCAGCAGCTCGGCGTGCTCCGCGTACGCGAAGGTGAACGCCGCCCCGCCCGCCACGGCGACGACGGGGCGGGGGCCCCGCGCGGGGGCGTTCGCGGGCTCCCACGTCTCGTCCGGCAGCGCGGGCGCGGTCCGGGCCAGCGCCATCAGCGCGTCCAGGTCGCACCCGGCCCGCACCCGCTCACCCATGGCCCGTACGGCATCCACCGCGTCGGCACCCCGCTCGGCCACCGGGATCAGCCCCAGGTGCCGCGAGGGCGTCGCCACCTGCGGGGCCCGCCGCAGCACACCCAGCACCGGCAGCCCCGACTCGTCCAGTGCGTCGCGCAGCAGCGCCTCGTGCCGGTCGGAGGCCACCTTGTTCAGGATCACCCCGCCGATCCGCACCCGCGGGTCCCAGGAGGCGAACCCGTGCACCAGGGCCGCCACCGAACGCGACTGCGACGAGGCGTCGACCACCAGCACCACAGGGGCCTTGAGCAGCTTCGCCACCTGCGCGGTCGACGCCAGCTCCCCCTGCCCCGATGCGCCGTCGTACAGCCCCATCACGCCCTCGACCACGGCGAGGTCGCAGCCCGCCGACCCGTGCGCGAACAGCGGGGCGATCAGCTCCGTCCCGCACATGTACGCGTCGAGATTGCGGCCGGGGCGGCCCGTCGCCAGCGAGTGGTAGCCCGGATCGATGTAGTCCGGGCCCACCTTGTGCGGCGAGACGGCCAGCCCGCGCGCGGCGAAGGCGGCCATCAGCCCGGTGGCGACGGTGGTCTTGCCGCTGCCGGAGGCCGGAGCGGCGATGACCAGACGGGGCACAGTCACCACTCGATGCCCCTCTGGCCCTTCTGCCCCGCGTCCATCGGGTGCTTGACCTTCGACATGTCGGTCACCAGGTCGGCGGCCTCGATCAGGGCGTCCGGCGCGTTGCGGCCGGTGATCACCACGTGCTGGGTGCCGGGCCGGTTCCGCATCACCTCGACGACCTCGTCGGTGTCGATCCAGCCCCAGTGCATCGGGTAGGCGAACTCGTCGAGCACATACAGCTTGTACGTCTCGGCCGCCAGGTCGCGCTTGACCTGCTCCCAGCCCTCGCGGGCCTTCTCCTCGTTGTCGAGCTGGCCGTCGCGCTGGACCCAGGACCAGCCCTCGCCCATCTTGTGCCAGTCGACGGTGCCGCCCTCGCCGCTCGCGCCCAGCACCTTCAGCGCGTTCTCCTCGCCGACCTTCCACTTCGCGGACTTCACGAACTGGAACACCCCGATCGGCCAGCCCTGGTTCCAGGCCCGCAGCGCGAGCCCGAAGGCGGCTGTCGACTTGCCCTTCCCGATGCCCGTGTGGACGAACAGGAGCGGGCGGTTGCGCCGCTGACGGGTGGTGAGCCCGTCGTCCGGCACCGATGTCGGCTGTCCCTGTGGCATTAAGCGGCCCTCCCGGCTGCGGTGACGTCCTTGACGAGCCCGGCGATCGAGTCGGCCCGCAGCTCGTCGAGCGTGACGGCGGTGCCTCCCAGTTCCCGGGCGAGTTCCCCGGCGAGACCGAGGCGTACGTACCCCGACTCGCAGTCCACGACGACCGAGGCCGTCCCCTCCGAGCGGTGCAGCCGGCCGGCCCGCCCCGCGAGCGCCACCGGCTCCGGGCCACCGGTCGCCCGGCCGTCCGTGACGACGACGAGCAGCGGCCGCCGCGACGGATCGCGCAGCCGCTCCACCCGCAGCACGTCATGGGCCTTGAGCAGCCCGGCGGCGAGCGGGGTACGGCCCCCGGTCGGCAGCGACTCCAGACGGGAGGCGGCCGCGTCCACGGACGAGGTCGGCGGCAGCGCCACCTCGGCCTCCTTGCCCCGGAAGGTGACCAGACCGACCTTGTCCCGCCGCTGGTAGGCGTCCAGCAGCAGCGACAGCACGGCCCCCTTGACCGCGCTCATCCGCTGCCGGGCCGCCATCGACCCGGAGGCGTCCACGACGAACAGCACGAGGTTGCCCTCACGCCCCTCCCGGCTCGCCTGCCGCAGATCGTCCCGGCGCACCACGAGCCCCCGCCCGGAACGCCCGCGCGAACGCTGGTGCGGGGCGGCGGCCTGCACGGTCGCGGCCAGATGCAGCTTGGTCAGCGACCCCTGCGGGCGGCGCGCGCCGGTCGTGCGCCCGTGCTCGGTACGGGCCCGGGAGCGCCGCCCGGCAGCTCCCTCGCCGAGCCCCGGCACGCTGAGCATCTTCGTCCGGAACGGCTCGGCGGAGGCCACCGGCTGCTGCTCGGCCCCGGCGGACCGGCCGGGCGCGCCGGGATCGCCCTCGGGGGTCTGCGACGGCGTGTCGCTCGCACCGCCCTGAGGCGGCACACCACCGCCACCGCCGTCGTCGCCTCCACCGTCCGGCCCGGACCCGCCGGGATCGGGGTCGGGGTCGGAATCAGGGTCGGGCTGGTCGCCGCCGCCGCTCTCTCCCTCCTCCGGCTCCTGCCGGCCGGCCTCGTCCAGGGTCTGGTCGAGCTTGTCCTCGTCCAGACCCGGCGCGTCGAAGGGGTTGCGGCGCCGCCGGTGGGGGAGCGCGAGGAGCGCGGCCTGCCGCACGTCGTCGGCGGTCACCTCCTCGCGCCCCGCCCAGGCGGCGAGCGCGGTGGCGGTACGGGCCATCACGATGTCCGCCCGCATCCCGTCGACCTCGAACGCGGCACAGGTCGCGGCGATCTGCCGCAACACGCCGTCGCCCAGCACGACGAGGGGCAGCAGGGCGCGCGCGGCGGCGATCCGCTCCCGCAGCGCTTCCTCCTCCGCGGCCCAGCGGGCGGTGAAGCCCTCCGGGTCGTCGTCGTACGCGAGCCTGCGCCGCACGACCTCGACCCGCTCGTCGGTGTCCCGGGACGCGGCCACCTCGACGGTCAGCCCGAACCGGTCCAGCAACTGCGGCCGCAGTTCGCCCTCTTCCGGGTTCATCGTCCCGACCAGCAGGAACCGCGCCGCATGCCGTACGGAGACGCCCTCGCGCTCGACGTACGAAGCACCCATGGCCGCCGCGTCCAGCAGCAGGTCCACCAGGTGGTCGTGGAGCAGGTTGACCTCGTCGACGTACAGGATCCCGCGATGAGCGTCGGCGAGCAGCCCAGGCTCGAAGGCCTTCACGCCCTCCGAGAGCGCCCGCTCGATGTCCAGCGCCCCCACGAGCCGGTCCTCGGACGCGCCGACGGGCAGCTCCACGGTCCGCGCGGCCCGCGACACACCGGCCGCCTCCGCGTGCGGCCCGTCGGGACACGCCGGATCGGGGGAGACCGGGTCACAGGAGAACCGGCACCCGGGCACGACGGAGACCTCGGGCATGAGGGCGGCCAGCGCGCGGACGGCGGTGGACTTGGCGGTCCCCTTCTCGCCCCGCACGAGCACCCCGCCGACGGCCGGACTGACCGCGTTCAGCAACAGCCCGAGCCGCAGGTCGTCCTGCCCGACGATCGCGGTGAAGGGATACGGCGTACTCACTTGGCCTCCTGGTCGACATGAACATCAGCACAATCAAGCCCGTCCGGCTTCCGGGCTTCTCCAAGCGCCTCCGGGTGAGCCCTTTCAAGCCCCTCCGGCGATTGAGGAGCGGGGCCCACTCCCGCACCAGTGCCCACTCCCGCACCCGGCACCGCACCCGGCGCCCCCGGCGGCACGAACGGCAACCCCGCAGGCGCGCCCCCCTCGATCAACCGCCACAACGCGTCCGTATCGGCGTGCTCCTCCACCAGATCCCCCAGCCGGTCCAGCTGCTCCTCCCGCAGCACCCCGAAACTCGTGTCCGGCGCCGGCACGAACCGCCGCCCAGCGGCCTGGGCCACCTCCACCAGGAACCGCCGCCGGAACGCGTCGCTCTCCAGCGACCCGTGCCAGTGCGTCCCCCACACGGCCCCTACCCGGCACCCGTCGAGGAACGGCTCGCCGCCCCGCACATCGGCCACCCCGTGGTGGATCTCGTACCCCTCCACCGGCTCGCCCAGCGCCGAACCGACCGGCCGCGCCAGCGTCTTGGCCCGGTCGAACCGGATGCGTACGGGAAGGAGCCCCAGCCCGTCCACGAGACCCGCCCGGGACTCCACCTCGTCCTCGATCCGCTCGCCGAGCACCTGGAACCCGCCGCAGATCCCCAGCACCGGCCGGCCCTCCGCCGCCCGCCGCACCAGCGCGTCCGCGAGGCCCCGCTCGCGCAGCCAGGCCAGCGCCTTCACCGTGCCGCGCGTCCCGGGCACGACGGCCAGGTCCGCGTCGGCCAGCTCATCGGCCCGGTCCACGAACCGCACGACGACGCCCGGTTCGGCGGCCAGCGCGTCCACGTCCGTGAAGTTCGACATCAGCGGCACCGCGCAGACCGCCACCCGCAGGACGTCCTCGCCGTGCGGGGGAGCCACGACCGACTCCCGTACCGCACCCCGCAGGGACACCCGCAGGCCGTCCTCCTCGTCGATGCCGAGCCCGTGGACGTACGGCAGTACCCCGTACGTCCGCCGCCCGGTCAGCCCGTACAGCATGTCCAGGCCCGGCTCCAGCAGCGAGACGTCTCCCCGGAACTTGTTCACCAGATAGCCCGCGACGAGCGCCTGGTCCTCCGCGCCCAGCAGCGCCGTGGTCCCGAAGAACGACGCGAAGACCCCGCCCCGGTCGATGTCCCCGACCACCAGGACGGGGAAGCGGGCCGCTCGGGCGATCCCCATGTTCACGATGTCCGTGCGCCGCAGATTGATCTCGGCGGGGCTTCCGGCCCCCTCGCAGATCACCGCGTCGTACGTGGACCTCAGCTGCTCCAGGCAGTCGGTGACCGTGCCGAGCAGCGCCTCCTGACGGCCCCCGTGGTACCCCCGGGCGCTCATCTCGCCGACCGGCTTCCCCATCAGGACCACCTGGCTGGACCGGTCGCCGCCGGGCTTCAGCAGCACCGGGTTCATCAGGGCCGTCGGCTCCACCCGGGCGGCCTGCGCCTGCATCGCCTGGGCCCGCCCGATCTCCGCGCCCTGTCGGGTCACGAAGGAGTTCAGGGACATGTTCTGCGCCTTGAACGGCGCGACCTTCACCCCCCTGCGCACCAGCCACCGGCAGATGCCGGCCGTGACGACGCTCTTGCCCGCGTCCGACGTGGTTCCTGCGACCAGCAGTCCGCCGCCACTCATGCCCGCTCCCGTTCCCGTACCGCACTGCGTGCCGGACCGCTCATGACCGTCCCCGCTTCCGTCCCGCGGCCATCCGACCCGCCACGCACACACCGAGGGCCAGCGCGCTCACCCGGCGCGACAGCCGTACCGCGCGTTCGATGTCCGCGCCCCGCACGTCCCGCCCGGCCTCCCCGTTCAGGACCGGCCGGTGCTCGACGCGCCCCGCGTACGCCAGCGTCCCGCCCAGCCGTACGCCGAGCGCCCCCGCGAACGCTGTCTCCACCGGCCCCGCGTTCGGGCTCGGGTGACGTCCCGCGTCGGCCCGCCAGGCACGCACGGCATCCCCGGGACGCCCGCCCGCCGCCACGGCCAGCGCGGCCGTCAGGCGGGCGCCGGGCCACCCGGCGAGGTCGTCCAGGCGGGCCGAGGCCCAGCCGTAACGGCGGTAGCGGGGCGACTTGTGACCGACCATCGCGTCGAGCGTGTTCACCGCCCGGAACCCGACGAGCCCCGGCACCCCGCCGATGGCCCCCCACACCAGCGCGCCCACGACGGCGTCCGAGGTGTTCTCGGCGACCGACTCGACGACCGCGCGGGCGATCCCCGGACCGTCCAGGGAGTGCGGATCGCGCCCGCACAGATGCGGCAGCCGCTCCCGGGCCACTTCGAGGTCCCCGGCGGCCAGGGCGCCGCCGATGGCGCGGGCCTCCCGGCCCAGCGACGTACCGCCGACGACGGACCAGGCGGTGGCGGCGGTCAGCGCGACGCCGAGCGCGGGGCGTCCCCGGGCGGCGCGGGCGGCCAGCGCGGCGGCCCCCACGGCGCCTCCGGCGCAGACGAGGGTGTGCAGCGCGCCCGCGGCCCGGTCGTCACGCCACAACAGCGCCTCGGCCCGCGCGGCGGCGCGGCCGAATCCGGCGACGGGGTGGCCCCGACGGGGGTCGCCGAGCAGGGCGTCGGCGATCAGCCCGGCCGTGGCGCCGTACGCGAAGACGCGGTCGGCACGCACGGCTCAGCCCGTCGCGGGGAGCGTCGTCGTGGCACCGGGGCCTTTACCGGGGGGCACGGGATACGGCACACGGCGGCCGGGCATGGCGTAGGTCCTCACTCAGGGTCCGCGCCCTGGTTCGACGTGACCGGCGACGAGAGTCTCCTGGCTTCCGGATCCGCAGTTCCCCCGGCCTTCCAGCCCGCGTCTCGCGGGCCGTGACATCCGGTGTGGGGGAGTGCTCCCCGGTGACAGTGGCGGGACCGCGCCGGATTCGCACCGGCTTCCTCTGCTGTCGCCGTAAATGGCTCCGGCAGTCCACCACGCCCCGCGAACAACCGTCAACTTGCCGTTGACCTGCGGGGCTCCACTGTGTGCGGACGCACATCGGGCCGGACACACACGAGGGTGTGTCCGGCCCGATGGAGTGCGACGAAGTACGCGGTGGAGCGGGATGCTCTTATGGATGTCAAGCAGCGGTTGTGAGGTGGCTCGGGTCTGCTGCTGTGACGTTGGTGGCGGTCAGGACGTGGAAGATCTCGCGG
>NZ_JBIDBC010000024.1:0-129069 GCF_043202835.1 Streptomyces sp. NPDC048142 | reverse complement strand
TTAAACGGTCTTTGGCCCCGGGTGGGGGGGGTTTGTGGGGGGGGGGCGGGGGGCGGGGCCGCGGGCGGGGCGCCCCCCCCCCCGGGGGGGGGGGGGGGCCCGCGGGGGGGCGCCCCCCCCCTCCCCCCGTCTCCACGCCTAATCTCCGCCGCAAGCGACCGACGGGTCAGTTGTGGCCGAAGCGTCGCTGATGCTTGCGCGCCACGTCGGACGGGCTGCCCTGGGCCTGCGCCTGCGGCTGGTTCTGCGACTCGTACGCCGTCGACTTGGCCTGCTCCGCACTACGCTCCGACGCGGACGCGCGGTCGTGCTGGCTGCCCTGCTTGCGGTTCTTGTTCTTGGCCATGGTGAATGCCTCCTGTGGGGAATCCTGGGGGGCCAGGACCGCTGTCAGACTCACATAGCACCGCAAACACCGCATGTTGGATCATTACCGTGCGTAGCGGTTTCCGCAGAGGGTCTCCCGATTCCCGGCCCTCGCCCGGTCCTCCGCCCGGCGATTCCACGCGTTTCCTTCTTCCTCACCTCATTCCTTTCCGAATCCGCCACGCCGATGATCCAGTTCCGACTGATAACCCCTGCGCGGTCGGGCAGACTCGAAAAAAACCCTGGGTAAGCGGACCCGGTCATCGAGGAGCGGGCCGCTGAACCGTTCCCGAATTCTGGAAGAGGGTGGAACGCGTGGACCGTTGCGTCGTCCTAGTGGACGCCGGCTACTTGCTGGGCGCAGCCGCGAGTCTGCTGGCCGGAGAGCCCGCCCGTTCCCGCATCACCGTCGACCACGCGGCCCTCATCCAGGGGCTCCGCGAGCGCGCCGAGGCCGACACCCAGCAGCCGCTGCTGCGCATCTACTGGTTCGACGGCGCCCCCGACCGGGTGCCCCAGCCCGAGCACCGCCGGCTCCGCGTGATGCCCCGCGTGACCGTACGGCTGGGCGCCCTGACCCGCAGCGACGGACGCTGGGCGCAGAAGGGCGTCGACGCCGCCATGCACGCCGAGCTCACCGAACTGGCCAGGAACCGGGCCTGCTCCGATGTGGTCCTGGTGACCGGCGACGGCGATCTGCTGCCCGGACTGATGTCCGCCAAGGAACATGGGGTCGCCGTCCACCTCTGGGCCGTGCAGGCCGCCGACGGCGACTACAACCAGTCCGAGGACCTGGTCGCCGAGGCCGACGAACGACGGGTCCTCGACCGGGCCTGGATCACCAAAGCCGTACGCGCCAAGGACACCGGCGGCAGCTGCGCCCCGCCGCCCGTGCCGCGCCCCGAGATCGCCGCGATCCTCTCCGCACCGCTGCCCGAGGCGGCCCTCGCGGCCTCCGCCGAACGTGCCTCCGAGGCGCAGGCCGCCGCTGCCAGGGGCGGCCGCCCCCCGGCCCCCGCCGAGAACGCCCCCGCCCCCTCGTCCGACACCCAGTCCGCCCCCGGCCACAAGGGCGTCCCCACCCCCAAGGACCTGGCCGCGCTGCGCGCCCACGCCACCCACCCGGACCGCCAGCACCCGCCCCAGCCCGCGAACGCCACGCTGCGCTGGTCCTCCGACAAAGGGTGGGTGGATCGCGGCGGCCCCCTCGGCGAACCGGCGGAGACCGCGTCCCTGCCGACCCTCGCCCAGGTCACCAGCGCCGAACAGCGCTGGGCGGACCGGGAGGAGGACATCACCACCGTCGGCGGCGACCCCTTCGAGGTGGGCCAGGTCTTCGCCCGGCGCTGGATGGAGCGCCTGCCGGAAACCGTCCACCTGCAGAAGCTCTCCACCATGTACCCGCGCATCCCGCACCGGATCGACGGGGAACTGCTGCGGTACGCGGCCCGCTTCGGGCTCCTCGCCCACAAGGACGACCAGATCGACGAGCACGACCGCTACGCGATCCGGGCCGGGTTCTGGCGGGAGATCGACGTACGGGCCGCCGCCGAGCACGTACCGGCGGGGGAGTAGCCGCTCCCTCGCGGGGTGACGCCGGATGGCCCCGGAGGCGAACCGGGGCGTCCGACCCCGTACCCTCGTACCTCGTGAGTACGGGCACTGCACAGGCGCAGAGGGACACCGGCACCGTGTGCGCGGTGCGCGATCTGGTCAAGACCTATCCCGCCGTCAAGGGCCGCCGAGGCACCCCCGCGACGCCCGAGGTCCGCGCCACCGACAGCATCAGCCTGGACGTCGAGCGCGGTGAGATCTTCGGACTGCTCGGCCCCAACGGCGCCGGCAAGTCCACCCTGGTCCGCCAGCTCACCGGGCTGATGCGGCCCGACTCCGGCAGCGTCGAGGTGCTGGGCCACGACCTCGTACGCCACCCCGAGCGGGCCTCCCGGCTGATCGGCTACCTCGGGCAGGAATCCACCGCCCTCGACGAACTGACCGTCTCGCTCGCCGCCGAGACCACCGGACGGCTGCGCGGCCTGGCGGTACGGGACGCCCGCGCCGAGCGCGACGCCGTCCTGGAGGAGCTGGGCCTCACCTCGATCGCCGGACGGCCCCTGAAGAAGCTCTCCGGCGGTCAGCGCCGGCTCGCCTGCTTCGCCGCCACCCTGGTCGGCGACCGGCCCGTCCTGGTCCTCGACGAGCCGACCACCGGCATGGACCCGGTCGCCCGCCGCGCCGTCTGGGCCGCCGTCGACCGCCGCCGGGCGGAGCGCGGGGCCACGGTCCTGCTGGTCACCCACAACGTGATCGAGGCCGAGACCGTCCTCGACCGGGTCGCCGTCCTCGAACGCGGTCGGGTCATCGCCTGCGACACCCCCGCCGGGCTCAAGGAACAGGTCGCCGGGGAGGTGCGCGTCGAGCTGGTGTGGCGCGAACGGGCCCCGCTGGACGTCCCCGAGGTGGCGGCGCTGCGGCCGTCCGCCCTGGAGTCCGGGCGGCGCTGGGTGCTGCGGCTCGGGCCGGACGAGGCACGGGCCGCGGTCGCCGCGGTGACGGGCGGCGCGGCCTTCGCCGCGCTCGACGATTTCAGCCTGGCCACGCCCAGCCTGGAAGATGTCTATCTCGCGCTCGGGGGAGACGCGGCCAATGCGACCAAGGGGCTGGTGAAGGCGTGAGAGGCGGGAGAGGCGTGGGGAACGTGAACGCGGCGGACGTACTCGACAGGTTGGACGAGCCGGACGTGTTGGACGTGTCTACGGGGAGCGGCCGCAGGTGACGAGCATCATTCCGGGCAGGACCGTACCGTCGTGTGTCCGGCCGACGCCCGGACCCTCCGGCACGGCCTCCGCCCGTACCGTCGCCGCGCCCCTCGCACCGCGCGCCCGGCTGCTGCCCTCGCTGGCCGCCGTCTACCGCGCCCAGCTCTCCCGGGCGCGGGTCGCCCGGATCCCGCTGCTCTTCGTGGCGACCTTCCAGTCCGTCGGGATCATGGTCCTGATGCGGGGCGTCGTGGACGGCGGCGCGGAGGCCCGCGCGGTGGTCGCGGGCTCCAGCGTCCTGGTCGTCGCGTTCGTCGCGCTCAACCTGCTCGCCCAGTACTTCGGGCAGCTGCGGGCGGGCGGCGGACTCGACCACTACGCCACCCTGCCCGTGCCGCCCGCCGCTGTGGTGCTCGGGGTGGCCGCCGCGTACGCCTCCTTCACCGTGCCCGGCACGGTCTTCACCGCGGTCACCGGAAGCGTGCTGTTCCAACTGCCGATGACCCACCTGTGGGTCCTGGTGGCCGTCATCCCGCTCTCCGGGGCCGCCCTGGCCGGTCTCGGCGCGGCCCTCGGGCTGCTCGCCCCGCGCCCGGAGCTGGCGACGCTGCTGGGCCAGCTGGGGATGTCAGCGGCCCTGCTGCTCGGGGTGCTGCCGGCCGACCGGCTGCCGGAGCCGGTGGGGTGGGCGCGTGACCTGCTGCCCTCGACGTACGGGGTCGAGGCGCTGGCCCGGTCCTTCGACGCCCGCCCGGACTGGGGGATCATCGCGTTCTTCCTCGCGATCTGCGCGGCGGTGGGGGTTCTCTCGCTGGCCGTGGCGACGTGGGCGTACCGGCGCGCCGCCGTACGGTAGCGCCCGGACCCGGCGCGCCGCCGTAGGGCCGCGCCCCGGGTCCGCCGGGGCCGCCGAGCACGGGTGCGGTATCCGATGAGGCGCCTCACAAGGTGGCCTGGCACGATGGCACGGTGACCGCACCTCTGACGCCGCCTCACCAGCCAGGCCCCCACGATCCGTGGCAGGCCCCGCCCTCGGGCTCCCACTTCGTGTCCTCCTCGGGCGCGCCGGACGACCCGGACACGGCCACGGAGCTCGGTCAGGCCGCCGTCGTCGTCCTCCTGGTCACGCTTGCGGGCATCGCGCTCGGGCTGGTGTGGCTGTGGCTCGCGCCGCGTGTTCCGCTGGTCTCCGACGACACGGCCGTCTTCCTGAAGAACAGCGAGGGCGAGGAGGCGATCGGTGCGGACGGAACGTTCGTCCTGCTGGCCATCGGCTTCGGTGCGCTCTCGGCCGCCGCCGTCTTCTGGCGGCTGCGCCGCGGGGGCATCCTCGTGGTCGTGGGGCTGGCGCTGGGATCGCTGCTCGCCTCGCTGCTGGCGTGGCGGCTCGGCGTCTGGCTGGGACCGTCGTCCGACGTGGTGGCGCGGGCCCGGGAGGCCGGCCAGGGCGTGACGTTCGACGCTCCGCTGGAGCTGCACGCGGTGCTGGCGGCGGTGCTGGCGTGGCCGTTCGCGGCGATGGGGATCCATCTGTTGCTCACGGCGGCGTTCGGGCCGCGGGATGTCGAACCGGACTGGCCGGGGTATGCGGAGTACTACGGGGGGCCGGGGCAGGCGCCGCCGGCGGGACCGGGGGCGGGGCAGGGGCCTCTGGCGGGGCCGGGGTCTTCCGGCCCGCCTGCGGGGGGTGGGACGGCCTAGCCGGCTGCGGCGGGCTGTTCCCGAAACCGGGGCTCCCCCCGTTCCTCGGACGCCGGAGGGGCCGGTTCCAGGGGCCCGGCCCCGGGAGTGGGTGACTTACGCGCCCCGCGCGATCTCCGCGAACGTCGCTCCCGTCAGTTCCGCCAGGTCCGTCGCCGCCAGCTCGACCTCCAGGCCACGTCGGCCCGCCGACACGCAGATCGTCGCGTGGGCGCGCGCCGACGCGTCCAGCACCGTACGCAGGCGCTTGCGCTGGCCCAGCGGGGAGATGCCGCCGCGTACATAGCCCGTGGTGCGTTCCGCGGCGGCCGGGTCCGCCATCGCGGCACGTTTGCCGCCCACCGCGGCCGCCAGCGCCTTGAGGTCCAGGGAGCCCGCGACCGGGACCACCGCGACCGTCAGATCGCCGTCCACGTCCGCCACCAGGGTCTTGAACACCCGGTCGGGGGAGACGCCCAGGGCGTTCGCGGCCTCCTCGCCGTAGGACGGGGAGCCCGGGTCGTGGTCGTAGGCGTGGACCGTGAAGGCGGTGCCCGCCGTGGTCAGGGCGACCGTGGCGGGGGTGCCGCCCGACTGCTTCTTCGGCTTCTTCGCCACCGGGAGGGGTCCTCGTTCAGTTGGGGTGGGTGGGGGCGCGGGTCAGGTCCGTCGCGGGCAGCGAGGGCAGGTGCCGGATGACCGCGGTCTCCTTGCGCAGCAGCGTCAGCTCCTCGCGCAGCCGGGTCGCGGTGTCCGGGGCCTGGAGCAGGCGCTGCTTGGTGGGGACGTCCAGAACCGTGGCCGCCGCGACCAGATACGAGATCACCGACGGGTCGTCGGGCAGGTCGGCGCCGGTCGCCAGCGAGCGTTCGCTCGCTCCGGCCAGCCGCTTCTGGTAGGCGCGGAAGGCCCGCAGGACGCCCTCGGCGAGCGCTCCCGCCTCGTCGCCCTCGTTCTCACCGGGCGGTTCCTCGGCCAGGTCCTCGACTTCGGCGGTCAGATACGGGCCGCTCGCCTCGACGGACAGCAGCCTGACCCGGGTGGTCCCGGTGGCCAGGACCTCGAAGCTGCCGTCGGCGCGCTCGCGGATCGTCGCCGCGTCGGCGACGCAGCCGACCGGGTGGAAGGTCTGGATCGGGTCGGGTCCGAAGCCCTCCGCCGGGGCGCGCTCGGCGGGAGGGGCCGCCGCGACGGTGTCCGGCATGCCGGTGGCCGTCGGGGCGATCTCGCGGCCGTCGCGGATCGCGACCACGACGAAGCGGCGAGGTTCGTCCTCGTCGCTCTTCAGCAGCTCCCGCATCATGGCGCGATATCGCTCTTCGAAGACGTTGAGCGGCAGCACCAGGCCGGGGAACAGCACCGCGTTGAGCGGGAAAAGGGGAAGGCGGGCGGTGGTCACAACGCTCAAGCGTAATGGCCCCGGGGGCCACTGTGGTCGGCCCGGTCGCGGAACGGGGTCAGGGAGGCCGCCCGGAGCCGTGCGCCGTCCCGCGCGTCCAGAAACCGGCCGAGCGCGTCCTCGGACACCGACGACCACGGGAACGACGTCGCGTGCAGGCCGATCAGGGTGAACTGGTGCAGCGCCTCCGCCCAGCGGCCCCGGGCGACCAGGACGTACGCGAGGAGATTGCGGACCTCGGCAGGCCACGGGTCGCCGGGCCGGTAGGCGGCGGAGAGCCTGATCGCCAGGTCGGACGCCGCGTCGATCCGCTCCTCCAGTACGGAGGTGGTCCGGCCCGCCGCCTGGGTGTCCAGGAGCAGCGCGAAGGCCGCCCGGACCGGCAGGGCCTGCACCAGGGAGTCGGGCGGCGCGTCCTGGGCGGCCCGCTCGGCGAAGTCGAAGCACTCGCGGTGCGAGCCGTACCAGGCGGCGGAGAGGTAGCGCAGTGCCGCCACATGGCAGCCGTAGTGGTGCGCGGAGCGCCGTACGGCCTGCTCCCACAGCGACTCGAAGGCGGTGTGCGTGGCGTGGGTGCCGCGTGCGTGGTCCAGGGCGAGCCGCCACGGCACGGGGTCACGCGGATCCGCGTCGGCGGCGGCGGTGATCAGCGGGCCGACCTCGCGGAGCCGTTCCGCGCGGGCGGGCGACTCCCAGGCCCGGCGGACCGTCAGCTCCACCTTGACCAGCAGCGCGTCCGGATCGCGCGGGGCTGCGGCCAGCCACGCGTCGAGCCAGCCGTCCCGGCTGCGGGCGAAGGTGACCAGCCGGCCGAGGTAGCGGTCCCGGATCTCCCATTCGGCGGCGTCCCGGGTGGTGGCGAGCAGCTTCGCGGCCGGCTCGTGGTCGCCCAGGGCAGCGGCGACCAGCGCGGGGGAGAGCCGCTCGTCGGGGGCGTCGAGCAGCACCGCGTCATCCGCGGACAGTCCGGCGGACCGTGGAGGGCTGTGCCGGATCATGCGCGCGGTACTGAGCAGAGCGCGAAGGAAAGCCATGGTGCGGACCATTGAAAAGCGCTGGTGAGAGCCGCGCCAGAGATGTGCTGTGAAGCTTCTGTGCCGAGTGGAGGGGTTGTACCGGACCGGGTCAAGAAAGGGCAAAGGAAATGCCCTCCGGTGGCTTGATCTCATCCATCCGTGGCGCTTATCCGGCCGTGGCGCTCGTCCATCCGTGGTGCCTTTCCGGCCGTGGTGCCCCTGCGGAGGGTCCGAGGCGCTCCCGGAGTCAGCCCCTGCGCAGCATCCGGGACGCCCCCGCTGCCACGGTGGTGGCCAGAATCCACCCCACCAGCACCAGACCGGCCGCCGCCCACTGCCAGCCGCCCTCCATCCGCCAGTAGCCGTCCTGACCGAGGTTGATCACCGGGATCAGCAGATCCAGTGCGTACAGGGCGGGATTCCACAGCGGGGAGTCCTCGCTATTGATCGCCGCCGGGTCGTACCGCGCGAAGGCCGCCGTGCCGGCCGCCCACAGCACCGCCATCCACACCGCCGCACGCCCCGGCCGGTAGCCGTACGCCACCGCCCAGTCCTGGAGGTACCCCCAGGCCTTCGCGGCGGGCGGCAACGTCTCACGGCGGCGGCGCTGCTTGGCGAGCAGCACCTCGCGCGCGTCCGCGTCCTCGCCGCAGCTGCGCATCACCGCCGCGAGCCGCTCGTACGGCTCGGGGACGTACTCCGGGGTCGCCGCCTGCACCCACTCCAGGCGTCGGGAGAGCGGGAAGTGGCCGTAGGGGACGAGGTTCTCGTAGACGAAGCCGCCCATCGCGAGGCCGCCGGGGCCCGGCCAGCTCGTCGACAGGTCGATCAGGGTGACCACCTTCGCGCCGTTCAGGACGACCCGGCCCTCCTCCGGGCGCTCCGCGTTGAACCGCAGCTCCGGCGTCACGATCCGGCGCAGCGACAGCTCCTCCTGGCGGGTCATGGTGAACCGGGCCCCGTGCAGGTCCACCGCGTCCCCGAACCGCCCGTCGTCCAGGCGCACCCCGCCCCGGCACTCGAAGATCTGCGAGCGGGTGCCACGCGCCGGGGTCGGGGCGTAGACCACGCCGTACGGGGGAGTGGTGCCCAGGTTCCCCGTGTCGACGCTCACCCACGCCTCGGTCATGTAGAGCGTGCGCTCCACCGTCAGCTGCGGGGCGTTCAGCGCGCGACGGTCCTCCGCGGCGCGCAGCCGGCTGCCGCGCAGGCTCAGCGAACCGCCCACCTTCGCCCCGCGCAGGCTCAGCTCGCCGAGCGTCTCGATCATCTCGGCCTGGAGGTCCTGCGCGACCGTCATACCGTCCCCGACGACGGCCCGCCCCTGCCGGTCCGGGCCGACACTGAGCTGGTTGATCAGGAGATCCGTGCCGATCTGGGCGTCGGTCAGCCGGATCCCCCGGTCGATCCGGCAGCGCGGCAGATGCAGATCGCCCTCCGTGTGCAGCCGCGCCGCCTCCAGCCGGGGCAGCGCGCAGCCCACCAGCCGCAGTGTCGTGAAGTGGCACTCGGGGAGCACCACCTCCTGCTCGAAGCGGCAGCCGGTCAGCTCCACGTACGGAGCCACCCGGCCGCCCGCCAGATCCAGCTTCCCGGTGATCCGCACCCCCCGGAGCTTCAGCGCCGCCACCCGGCCGGGCCGGGCGGGCGGGCCGCTCAGCAGCAGCCGCGCCACCGTGCGCGCGCCGACGCTCCGCTCGGGCCCCCACGCCTGCGGGGCGAACGGGTCGTTGCGGGTCGTGTCGTAGCTGCGTAAGTCGTAGGTGGTCCCGTTGCGGAAGGACTGCCACATGCCCAGCTCCGCTGCGCTGAGGCCGTCCGGGATGTCGCCTTCGTGCGGCTCGGTCACGGCCGCTCCCTCCGTGCATCCATGCTGTAGTGCTGTTCTTCCCTCTGTGTGACGCTGTGAAAGCTAGCGGTCAGCAGTGACAGCCGGACATGGCCGAGACGCGTATCGGCCAGTGATGCGGGCGATCGGTATCAGCCAGTGATACGGGCGACCGGCCGCCCGGACCGGTCTGAGAGAATTGCCGTGTGATCTCTCGAATCGATCTGCGCGGTGACGCCCTCCCCGAGGGCGCCGCCCTGCGCGACCTGCTGCCCCGTGCCGAGTTCGACGTGGAAGCCGCCCTGGAGACGGTGCGGCCCATCTGCGAGGACGTGCGCCATCGTGGCTCCGCGGCAGTGATCGAGTGGGGGGAGAAACTCGACGGTGTCCGGATCGAGTCGGTCCGGGTGCCCGCCGACGCCCTCTCCCGCGCCCTGCAGGAGCTGGACCCGGCCGTCCGGGCGGCTCTGGAGGAGTCAATCCGCCGCGCCCGCCTCGTCCACCGCGAGCAGCGCCGCACCACACACACCACCCAGGTCGTCCCCGGCGGCACCGTCACCGAGAAGTGGGTGCCCGTCGAGCGCGTCGGGCTCTACGTCCCCGGCGGCCGCTCGGTCTACCCCTCCTCCGTCGTGATGAACGTCGTCCCCGCCCAGGAGGCGGGCGTCGAGGGCATCGCCGTCGCCTCCCCGCCGCAGAAGGACTTCGGCGGGCTGCCGCACCCCACGATCCTCGCCGCCTGCGCCCTGCTCGGCATCGACGAGGTGTACGCGGCCGGCGGCTCGCAGGCCGTCGCGATGTTCGCGTACGGCACCGAGGACTGCCTCCCGGTCAACCTGGTCACCGGCCCCGGCAACATCTACGTCGCCGCCGCCAAGCGCCTCCTCAAGGGCCGCATCGGCATCGACGCCGAGGCCGGGCCCACCGAGATCGCGATCCTCGCCGACGCCACCGCCGACCCGGCGCACGTGGCCGCCGACCTGATCAGCCAGGCCGAGCACGACCCGATGGCCGCCGCCGTCCTGGTCACCGACTCCGAGGAACTGGCCACCGCGACCGAGGCCGAGCTGACCCCCCAGGTCGCCGCCTCCAAGCACGTCAAGGACCGCATCGAGCCCGCCCTGGCCGGCCGCCAGTCCGCCGTCGTCCTGGTCTCCTCCATCGAGGACGGACTCAAGGTCGTCGACGCCTACGGCGCCGAGCACCTGGAGATCCAGACCGCCGACGCCGCCGCCGTCGCCGGCCGGGTCCGCAACGCCGGAGCGATCTTCGTCGGCCCCTTCTCGCCCGTCTCGCTCGGCGACTACTGCGCCGGCTCCAACCACGTCCTGCCCACCGGCGGCTGCGCCTGCCACTCCTCGGGCCTGTCCGTGCAGTCCTTCCTGCGGGGCATCCACATCGTCGACTACAGCCGCGACGCGCTCGCCGAGGTCACCCACCACGTCGTGACCCTCGCCGAGGCGGAGGACCTCCCCGCCCACGGCGCAGCGCTCAAGGCACGGTTCGGCTGGAAGGTTCCGCAGCGGTGAGAGACGCCAGCACCACCCGCAACGCCGGAGACCTCGCGGACGGGCTCCCCGCCCGCAACCCCTGGGACGAGCTCCCCATCCGCGACGAACTCCGCGGCCAGTCCCCGTACGGAGCCCCCCAGCTCGACGTCCCCGTACGGCTCAACACCAACGAGAACCCCTACCCGCTCCCCGAAGCGCTGGTCGACCGGATCGCCGAGCGGGTCCGCGAGGCCGCCCGCGGCCTCAACCGCTACCCCGACCGGGACGCCGTCGAACTCCGCACCGAGCTGGCCCGCTACCTGAGCCGCACCGCCGGCCACCAGGTGACGGTGGCCAACGTATGGGCCGCCAACGGCTCCAACGAGGTCCTCCAGCAGCTGCTCCAGACCTTCGGCGGGCCCGGCCGCACCGCGATCGGCTTCGAACCCTCGTACTCCATGCACGCCCTGATCTCCCGGGGCACCGGCACCGGCTGGATCTCCGGACCGCGCAACGAGGACTTCACCATCGACGTGGACGCCGCCCGCGCCGCCATCGCCCGGCAGCACCCCGAGGTCGTCTTCATCACCTCGCCCAACAACCCCACCGGCACCGCCGTCGACGCGGAGACCGTCCTCGCCCTGTACGACGCCGCGCAGGCCGCCGGACCCTCGATGGTCGTCGTCGACGAGGCCTACGGCGAGTTCAGCCACCACCCCTCGCTGCTCCCACTGATCGAGGGCCGCCGCAACCTGGTCCTCTCCCGGACCATGTCCAAGGCGTTCGGCGCCGCCGGGCTCCGCCTCGGCTACCTCGCCGCCGACCCGGCCGTGGTCGACGCGGTCCAGCTGGTGCGGCTGCCGTACCACCTCTCCTCCGTCACCCAGGCCACCGCGCTCGCCGCCCTGGAGCACACCGATACGCTGCTCGGATACGTCGCACAGCTCAAGAGCGAGCGCGACCGGCTGGTGGCCGAGCTGCGCGCCACCGGCTACGAGGTCACCGACTCGGACGCCAACTTCGTCCAGTTCGGCCGCTTCGACGACAGCCACGCCGTCTGGCAGCAGATCCTCGACCGGGGCGTCCTGGTCCGGGACAACGGCGTGCCGGGATGGCTGCGGGTCTCCGCGGGAACCCCGGCAGAGAACGACGCGTTCCTCGATGCGGTACGCGAAATCAAGAAGGAGCACGACGCATGAGCCCCCGCGTAGGCCGCGTGGAACGCACCACGAAGGAAACGTCCGTGCTGGTCGAGATCAACCTCGACGGCACCGGAAAGGTCGATGTCGCCACCGGGGTCGGCTTCTACGACCACATGCTCGACCAGCTCGGCCGCCACGGACTCTTCGACCTCACGGTCAAGACCGACGGCGACCTGCACATCGACACCCACCACACCATCGAGGACACCGCCCTCGCGCTCGGCGCCGCCTTCAAGCAGGCCCTCGGCGACAAGGTCGGCATCTACCGCTTCGGCAACTGCACCGTCCCGCTGGACGAGTCGCTCGCCCAGGTCACCGTCGACCTCTCCGGCCGCCCCTACCTCGTGCACACCGAGCCCGAGAAGATGGCGCCGATGATCGGCACGTACGACACGACGATGACCAGGCACATCTTCGAGTCCTTCGTCGCGCAGGCGCAGATCGCCCTGCACATCCACGTGCCGTACGGGCGCAACGCCCACCACATCGTCGAGTGCCAGTTCAAGGCGCTCGCCCGCGCCCTGCGCTACGCCGCCGAGCACGACCCGCGCGCCGCCGGAATCCTGCCCTCCACGAAGGGCGCCCTGTGACCGGCCTCAACACCATCCTGATCGTCGTCGGCCTCTTCCTGGCCGGCGGCGTCTACTCCTTCGTGAAGCAGGGGATGCCCAAGGGCGTCATCGTGCTGCTGTCGATCGGCTCCGTGATGTGCCTGGTGGCGGGCATCCTGCGGATCCAGGGACTGTGGGACTGAGAGGCACGCTGTGACTGACGAAACGACTGCCGGCAAACCGGCCGGCAAGAAGAAGGTCGTCGTCTTCGACTACGGCTTCGGCAACGTCCGCTCCGCCGAGCGGGCCCTCGCCCACGTCGGCGCGGACGTCGAGATCACCCGCGACTACGACCGCGCGATGAACGCCGACGGGCTGCTCGTCCCCGGCGTCGGCGCGTTCTCCGCCTGCATGGACGGCCTCAAGCGGGCCCGCGGCGACTGGATCGTCGGCCGCAGGCTCTCCGGCGGCCGCCCCGTCATGGGCATCTGCGTCGGGATGCAGATCCTGTTCGAGCGCGGCATCGAGCACGGCGTGGAGACCGAGGGCCTGGACGAATGGCCCGGCACGGTCGGACCGCTCAAGGCCGACGTCGTCCCGCACATGGGGTGGAACACCGTCGAGGCCCCCGCGGACTCCCGGCTCTTCGCGGGCCTGGACGCCGACGCCCGGTACTACTTCGTGCACTCCTACGCGGCACACGACTGGTCCCTCGAAGTGACCAACGCCAAGATCCGTGCCCCCAAGGTCACCTGGGCCACGCACGGCGAACGGTTCGTGGCCGCCGTGGAGAACGGTGCGCTGTGGGCCACCCAGTTCCACCCCGAGAAGTCCGGCGATGCCGGCGCCCAGCTGCTGACCAACTGGATCGAGACGCTGTAATGCCGAAGCTTGAACTGCTCCCCGCCGTCGACGTCCGCGACGGCCAGGCCGTCCGCCTCGTGCACGGCGAGTCCGGCTCCGAGACCTCCTACGGCTCCCCGCTGGAGGCGGCCCTCGCCTGGCAGCGCGCCGGCGCCGAGTGGCTGCACCTCGTCGACCTGGACGCCGCCTTCGGCACCGGCGACAACCGCGCCCTGATCGCCGAGGTCGCCGGGGCCATGGACATCAAGGTCGAGCTGTCCGGCGGCATCCGCGACGACGCCTCGCTCGCCGCCGCCCTCGCCACCGGCTGCCGCCGGGTCAACCTCGGCACCGCCGCCCTGGAGACCCCCGAGTGGGTCGCCAAGGTCATCGCCGAGCACGGCGACAAGATCGCCGTCGGCCTCGACGTCCGCGGCACCACCCTGCGCGGCCGGGGCTGGACCCGCGACGGCGGCGACCTCTACGAGACCCTCGCCCGCCTCGACGCCGAGGGCTGCGCCCGCTACGTCGTCACCGACATCGCCAAGGACGGCACGCTGGAGGGCCCCAACCTGGGCCTGCTGCGAGACGTCTGCGCCGCCACCGACCGCCCGGTCGTCGCCTCCGGCGGGGTCTCCTCCCTCGACGACCTCCGGGCCATCTCCCTCCTCGTCCCCGAGGGCGTCGAGGGCGCGATCGTCGGCAAGGCGCTGTACGCGAAGGCGTTCACGCTGGAAGAGGCCCTCAAGGCGGTCGCCGCATGACCGAATCCGCCGGGTCCACCACCGCCGCCTCCGTACGCCGCGTCTCCACCGGCGCGCCGTGGGAGGAGAAGTTCGGCTACTCCCGTGCCGTCGAACTGCCGGGCGGGCTCGTCCTGGTCGCCGGCTGCACCTCCGTGGTGAACGGCCAGATCTCCGCGGGCTCCCCCTACGAGCAGGCGATCACCTCCTTCGAGGTCGCGTTCGCGGCGCTGGAGCAGGTGGGCCTCGGCCGCGAGGACGTCGTCCGCACCCGGATGTATCTGACGCACGCCCGGGACGTGGAGGACATCGGCCGCGCCCACAAGGAGCTGTTCGACGCCGTGCGCCCCGTCGCCTCCATGATCATCGTGTCCGGTTTCGTGGACCCGAGCCTGGTCGTCGAGGTCGAGGTCGAGGCCTACCGAGGAGGCGCGAAGTGAGTCTCGCCGTACGCGTCATCCCCTGCCTGGACGTCGACAACGGCCGGGTCGTCAAGGGCGTCAACTTCCAGAACCTGCGCGATGCGGGCGACCCCGTCGAGATGGCCAAGCTGTACGACGCCGAGGGCGCCGACGAGCTGACCTTCCTCGACATCACCGCCTCCAGCGGCGACCGCGAGACGACGTACGACGTGGTCCGCCGCACCGCCGAGCAGGTCTTCATCCCGCTCACCGTCGGCGGCGGCGTCCGCACCCCGGACGACGTCGACAAGCTGCTGCGCGCCGGCGCGGACAAGGTCGGCGTCAACACCGCCGCCATCGCCCGCCCCGACCTGATCCGCGAGATCGCCGAACGCTTCGGACGCCAGGTCCTGGTGCTCTCCGTCGACGCCCGCCGCACCCCGGAGGGCACGTTCGAGGTCACCACGCACGGCGGCCGCAAGGGCACCGGCATCGACGCCGTCGAGTGGGCGCACCGGGCCGCCGAGCTGGGCGCGGGCGAGATCCTGCTCAACTCGATGGACGCCGACGGCACCAAGGACGGCTACGACACGGAGATGATCGAGGCGGTACGGGGACACGTCACCGTCCCCGTCATCGCCTCCGGCGGCGCTGGCCGGCTCGCCGACTTCGCCCCGGCGATCGAGGCGGGGGCCGACGCGGTGCTCGCCGCGTCCGTCTTCCACTTCGGCGACCTGCGGATCTCCGAGGTCAAGGGCGCCCTGCGGGAAGCGGGACACCCGGTCCGCTGAGGCACCGGCCCGGCCGGGCGGCCGGCGACTTCGAACGGACCCGTACCCGCCTGCTGTACGGACCCGTACCCGCCTGCTGTACGGACCCGTACCCGCCTGCTGTACGGGCGGTGGCCGCCGCCTCTCGCGTCCTGCGGCCCGCGGCCCGCTGCGGGACGCCCTGGTCGCCTTCCCGCGCTGCTCGGCCGCGCCCGGGGGACTTGGGTGGGACCGGGCGGCGGGGAAGCCGCTCGGGCTGAGGGCCACCGACGACGGGACGCGGCGGGCGTACCGCCGACGGCCCCCTCCCCCCAGCGGCAGCGCATCGCCCGCCGCGTCGCCGAGGGGCCGCCAACCGCGAAGTGACGCTGTGTCGATCGCTCAGCCCCCGCACCGTCGACGAGCACCACGACCACCACCACCTCCGCCGTGCCTTCGCCGCCCTCGGCATCTGCTCCCGCACCGAACAGGCCCGGTGCGGGGCCCCTGATCTCCTTCGCGGCCGGGAGGTTGCGAGACCGTGATGACGAGTTCCGCGCAGACCTCTAGGTACCGACCAGGCGGTATGTCATTCTGCGGGCGTCAGGATCGTGTCGCCGCACTCGCGCCCCGCACGGGCCGGGCGCGCCGGGCCCGCCGCTCGCGCGGCAGGCCGAATCCCGGTGGAGGCCGCCATGCCACAGGTCGTACGTCCGCGGATCGGGGCACCGCACGGCCCGCCCCCGGCAACGCCGTTGCCGCACCGCTTCCGGTCCCTGGCCGACCGCGAGGCCGTGGAGGTGCTGCACCGGGCCGCCCGGGTCCTCGTCGCGTCGCTGCCGGCCCTCACCGACCGGCTCGTCGAGGCCCTGTACGCCCAGGAGCCCGGCTACCGGGCGGCCATCGACTCCGACCGGGCCGAGGTCTGGCAGGAGGTCCACCACTCGCTGCGGCACAACGTGGGCTCCCTGATCCAGCCCCGGGAGTTCCGGGAGCCCGCCCACCGCACCTCCCGCTGGATCGGCGAGATCCGCGCCGAGCAGGGCGTACCGCTCGACGCCGTCCTGCACGCCTTCCGGCTGGGCGGCGCGATGGTCTGGCAGGACCTCGTGGACGAGACCGCCCGGCGCGACCCCGACGACGTCCGGCTGCTCGTCCATGTCGCCGCCGACGTGTGGAACTTCGTCGACGAGCACTGCGGGATCGTCGCGGACGCCTACCGGCAGGCCGAGCGGCGGCTGTCCTGGCGGCGCGAGAACCGGCAGCGGCTCATGGTCGCCGCCCTGCTGGACGGCACCGCCCGCATCGCGGACCTCGCCGAGGCGGCCGCGATGCTGGGCCTGCCGGAGCAGGGCCGCTACGCCGTCCTCGCGGTGGCTGCCGCCCCGCGCGGTCCGGGGGCCGCCGCCCGCCCGCCGCTGACGCTGCCCGCCGCCGTCCCGGACACGGCGGTGCTCTGGCACCCGGGCCCGGAGGCCGAGTTCGCGATCCTGCCGCTGGCGGGCCCGCCCGGCGAGCTGAGCGCGCTGGCCGCCGCACTGGAGGTGCCGGCCGGCACCCGGGCCGGGATCGGCTCCGCCGTCGAGGGGCTGGCCGCACTCGGCGACGCCCGGCGGCTGGCGGAGACCGCGCTGCGCGCCTGCCCCGCGTCCGGGGGCACCGTCCTGCTCGACGAGCACCTCCCGGACGCCCTGGTCGTGTCCTCCCCGGCCCTCGCCGGAGCCCTCGCCGACCGGGTGCTGGGCCCGCTGGACCGCCTGGACCCCGCCGACCGCGACGTCATCGTGGAGACCCTCACCGCCTGGCTGGACGCGGACGGCTCGGCGCAGCGGGCGGGCGCGAAGCTCTACTGCCACCGCAACACCGTCCTCAACCGCCTCCGCCGCTTCGAACAGCTCACCGGCCGCTGCCTCACCCGCCCCCGGGACGCGGTCGAGGTCTCGCTCGCCCTGGCGGCACGGCGGCTGCTCGGGGCCTGAGCGGACTCCGCAACGGAGGACGTCCGCAGCAGCATCTCCTTCATGGCCCTCGCCCCGGCCATGGCTCAGCCACCCCGTCACCGGGTCCGCCATCGCCCTCTGGGGCGCCGGGCCGGTCTTCGCGGTCAGCGCGGCCGTGTGCGCGACGGGTGGCGCGGCGGGCCTCGCCTTCGCCGCGCTCCGTCGCGCCGAACTGCCCCGCTGACCCGCAGCCCCACGCCGGGCCCGCAACCGCCCCGGAGCCCCTGGGACCCGGGCCCTACATCCCCAGCTCGGCCGTTCCCACCCGCTCGACCGCGTCCTTGTCGCCCTCCACCTCGACGTCCGCCGCGCTCTGCCGGCCGTACGCGAACAGCAGCAGCTCGGCGGGCTCCCCGGTCACCGTCACCACCGGGGTCCCCTTGTGGGCCACCGCCGTCTGGCCGTCCGGGCGGCGCAGCACCAGTCCCACCGGGGAGCGGCGGCCCAGCAGCCGGGCGGTCTTCTCGGTGTGCGACCAGAGCACATCGGTGAAGACCGGGTCCAGCTCGCGGCGCGACCAGTCGGGCTGGGCCCGCCGCACGTCCTCCGTGTGGACGAAGAACTCCACGGTGTTCGCCGCCTCGTCGATCTGCTTGAGGGACATCGGGGAGAACCGGGGCGGACCGGTGCGGATCAGCTGGATCAGTTCCTCGTACGGCTTCGCCGCGAACTCCGCCTGCACGCGCTCCAGCCGGGCCTTCAGCGCGCTCACCAGCAGCCCGCCCGCCGCGTCCGCGCGGCGTTCGCGGACCACCACATGGGCGGCCAGATCGCGGGTCTTCCAGCCGGCGCACAGCGTCAGGGCCTCGGGACCGGCCGCTTCCAACAGATCGGCGAGCAGAAGACGTTCGCGCTTCGCATGGGTCGACATGCTCGCCAGGGTACGACCGTCACCCGGGGTCCGCCCAGTGGACGTCCGCCCGGAATCCCCCACCGACCACGGCACAATGGGCGCATGACCAGCACGCCCGGCGCCACGCCGCCCGCCAGCAGCCTCGACCCGGCCATCGCCGCCCGCCTCAAGCGCGGCGCCGACGGCCTGGTTCCGGCCATCGCCCAGCAGTACGACACCGGCGAGGTGCTGATGCTCGGATGGATGGACGACGAGGCGCTGCACCGCACCCTCACCACGGGCCGCTGCACCTACTGGTCGCGCAGCCGCCAGGAGTACTGGGTCAAGGGCGACACCTCCGGGCACGTCCAGCACGTGAGGTCCGTCGCCCTGGACTGTGACGCCGACACCGTGCTGGTCAAGGTCGACCAGACCGGCGCCGCCTGTCACACGGGCGACCGCACCTGCTTCGACGCCGACGTCCTCCTCCCTCCCGCCCGGTAAGGTCACCGGCCATGGATCTCGACACCTTCCGCAAGCTGGCCGTCGACCGGCGCGTCGTCCCCGTCAGCCGCCGCCTCCTCGCGGACGGCGACACCCCGGTCGGCCTGTACCGCAAGCTCGCCGCCGAACGCACCGGCACCTTCCTCCTGGAATCCGCCGAGAACGGCCGGACCTGGTCGCGCTACTCCTTCATCGGTGTCCGCAGCGACGCCACCCTCACCGCCCGCGACGGCGAGGCCCACTGGCTCGGCACCCCGCCCGTCGGCGTCCCCGTGGCCGGCGACCCGCTGGACGCGCTGCGCGCCACCGTCGAGACCCTGCACACCCCGCGCGACCTGGTCGGCGGCGCGGGCCTGCCGCCGTTCACCGGCGGCATGGTCGGCTACCTCGGCTACGACATCGTCCGCCGCCTGGAGAAGATCGAGGCGCACGGCGGCGACGATCTGAAGCTGCCCGAGCTGACCATGCTCCTCACCTCGGACCTCGCCGTCCTCGACCACCGGGACGGCACCGTCCTGCTGATCGCCAACGCGATCAACCACAACGACCTCGACACCGGCGTCGACGAGGCCCACGCGGACGCCGTCGCCCGCCTCGACGCGATGGAGCGCGACCTGCGCCGTCCGGTCGAGAACGCCCCGGCCGTCCTGCCCCCGTCCGAACTGCCGCCGTACACCGCGCTGTGGGGCGGCGAGGCCTACCAGGACGCCGTCGTGGACATCAAGGAGCGGATCCGGGCGGGCGAGGCCTTCCAGGTCGTCCCCTCCCAGCGCTTCGAGACCCCGTGCACGGCGAGCGCCCTGGACGTCTACCGGGTGCTGCGGGCCACCAACCCGTCCCCGTACATGTATCTCTTCCGCTTCGACGGGTTCGACGTCGTCGGCTCCAGCCCCGAGGCCCTGGTCAAGGTCGAGGACGGCCGGGCCATGGTCCACCCGATCGCCGGCACCCGGCACCGGGGCGTCACCCCGCAGGACGACCAGGCCCTCGCCGACGAGCTCCTCGCCGACCCCAAGGAGCGCGCCGAGCACCTGATGCTCGTCGACCTCGGCCGCAACGACCTGGGGCGGGTCTGCGAACCCGGCAGCGTCGAGGTCGTCGACTTCATGTCGGTCGAGCGTTACTCCCACGTGATGCACATCGTCTCCACCGTCACCGGCCGCGTCACCGAGGACCGCACCGCCTTCGACGTGCTCACCGCCTGCTTCCCCGCGGGCACCCTCTCCGGCGCCCCCAAGCCCCGCGCCATGCAGATCATCGAGGAGCTGGAGCCGAGCCGCCGGGGACTGTACGGGGGCTGCGTCGGCTACCTCGACTTCGCCGGGGACTCCGACACCGCCATCGCCATCCGGACCGCCCTGCTCCGCGACGGCACCGCGTACGTCCAGGCCGGAGCCGGGGTCGTCGCCGACTCCGACCCGGTCGCCGAGGACACCGAGTGCCGCAACAAGGCGGCGGCCGTGCTCCGCGCCGTCCACACGGCCAACCGGCTCCACGACCGCTGAACCGGCAGGGGACACCGACCGGCTCCACGGCCGCTGAACCGGTAGGGGACACCGACCGGCTCCACGGCCGCTGAACCGGTAGGGGATAGTGGAGGGCGTGAGCGCTGTCCCCGTACCCCCGCCCCGTGCCCGAACCGCCGACTCCGTCCCCGGCGCCGCGCCCGACTCCGCAGGGAGCCGTCGCAGTCTCGCGGCCGGACTGCTCCTCGGCGCGGCCGGCGCGACCGTCGTCCTCCTCGCCTCCGGGCAGACCTGGGCCGAGGGTGACGCGGCCACCGGTGGCGGCGCCCTCCCGCTGACCGTCGACGGCCAGGACGTCACCGGCGTCCCCGCCGCCCTCGCCGTCGTCTCTCTCGCCGCCCTCGTCGCCGTCTTCGCGGTGCGCGGCGCGGGCCGCCGGATCGTCGCCGCCCTCCTCGCCCTCAGCGGCCTCGGGGCCGCGCTCAGCGCCTGGGCCGGCGGCTCCGACAGCACGGCCCTCGACGAGGAGGCCGCCAGGACCACCGGCGACGCGGCGGCCACCATCCACGCCATCGGCCACACCGCCTGGCCCTACGTCACCGCGGCCGGCGGCCTGCTGATCCTGCTGGCCGGGCTCCTCGCCCTGCGCTACGGCAGCCGCTGGCCCGCCATGTCCGGAAAGTACGAGCGCGACGGCACCCCCCGCCCCGGCAAGGCCCCCCGCACCGCCCCCGACCCGGACCGGCCCGAGGACCTGTGGAAGGCCCTGGACCGCGGCGAGGACCCGACGCGCGAGGCGTGACCCCACGCTCACGTCCTGCGGCCCCGTACGGGACAATGGACCCGAGCCGTCCCCCGGGCGGCGGCCACACGTACAGCGTCACCCACAGCGCAACACCAACGAGGAGCAACTCATGGCGGGCAGCAGCCACGGACACACCCCGGCCGCCTGGACCGGTGTCACCATTGCTTTCATCGGCTTCTGCGTCGCAGGCGTCTTCATGGTCGCGGCCAACCCGCTCGGCTTCTGGGCCGGTATCGCCGTCATCTTCGCCGGCGGTCTCGTGGGCCTCGCCATGAGGGTCGCCGGCCTCGGCATGCCGAAGGAGTCGGCCGAGCTGGTCGAGGCCAGGGAGCGCGCCGGGCGGGCGCAGACCTCCCACTGACCCGGACGCCGGCCCGTCCCGGCGACCGACACGCAGACAGGCGCAGCCCCGGTGGGGCTGCGCCTTTTCGCATCGGCGGGGGACAATCAGCGGGTGGACGCCTCGCCTACCCCCGCCGCAGCCCAGCCGCCGGACCCCGAATCCGCCCCGCCGCCGGGCCCCGAAGCCGTCGCGACGCCGCTGAGCGTCCGGCCGAGCCCGTACGCCGCCGACCTCCCCGAGCCGCCCGGCGGCCCCGGCCCCGGCCCCGGCGAGCATCCGGCTCCGTACGCCGCCGGCTTCGCGCGCCCCGCCGTGCCCGCCTCCCGGCTGCGCAGGCTCGCCACACCGGTCGGCATCCTCGCCGCCGTCGCGGGCGCCTTCGCCTACGTCGGTACCGTCGACCCCAACGAGTCCGGCCACTACCCGGTCTGCCCGCTGCTCCAGCTGACCGGGGTCCTCTGCCCCGGCTGCGGCGGGCTGCGCAGCGCCCATGCCTTCATCCACGGTGATCTCGGCGTGGCGTTCTCCGCCAACGCGATCGCCACCGTCGGCTACGTCCTCTTCGCCGCCGTCTGGGCCCTCCTGCTGGCCAGGGCCTGGCGCGGACAGCCTCTGCGGATCGCTCTGGCACCCGCCTGGTGGTGGGGTGTGGGGGCCGTCCTGCTGATCTTCACCGTGGTCCGGAATCTGCCGTTCGGCTCGGCGCTGGCCCCCTGAATGCCCAGGTAGTGGGACGCGGCGTGGCCGGATGCGAGCCCCGGGCCCTCCTGCGGATACCATCGGTATGGCTGATCCTGTTCCCTCATCACCGTTCCGGAAGGGGGCCGCTCGCGTGAGTGTGCTCGACGAGATCATCAATGGCGTTCGCGCCGACCTCGCGGAGCGGCAGGCGCGCGTCAGCCTCGACGAGCTGAAGGAGCGCGCGGCCCGCGCTCCCCAGGCCAAGGACGGAGTCGCCGCCCTGCGCGGCGAGGGCGTGACCGTCATCTGCGAGGTCAAGCGCTCGTCCCCCTCCAAGGGGGCCCTTGCCGCCATCGCCGACCCGGCCGCGCTCGCCGCGGACTACGAGGCGGGCGGCGCGTCCGTCATCTCGGTCCTCACCGAGGAGCGCCGCTTCGGCGGCTCGCTCGCCGACCTGGAGGCCGTCCGCGCCAAGGTCGACATCCCGGTCCTGCGCAAGGACTTCATCGTCACCTCGTACCAGCTGTGGGAGGCCCGCGCGTATGGCGCCGACCTCGCCCTGCTGATCGTCGCCGCCCTCGACCAGGAGGCTCTGGTCTCCCTGATCGAGCGCGCCGAGTCGATCGGGCTCACCCCGATCGTCGAGGCGCACGACGAGGAGGAGGCGGAGCGCGCCGTGGACGCCGGAGCGAAGATCATCGGTGTCAACGCGCGCAATCTGAAGGACCTCAAGGTCGACCGCTCCATCTTCGAGCGCGTCGCCCCCGAGATCCCCGACCACATCGTCAAGGTCGCCGAGTCCGGCGTCCGGGGCCCGCACGACCTGATCGCGTACGCCAACGCCGGCGCCGACGCCGTCCTGGTCGGCGAGTCCCTGGTCACCGGCCGCGACCCGCGCGCCGCCGTCGCCGACCTGGTCGCCGCGGGCGCCCACCCGGCGCTCCGCCACGGCCGCGGCTGACCGGGGACACAGCGACCATGACCGACCGTCCCGTGCCCCGCACCCGGCCGGGTGGGGCCTGTCGTCAAACTGCTGTCGTCGCCCGAAGGGCGGCCGAGCGGCGTCTGGTGCGTGCGATCGCAAGGCGCCGGAATGGTCTCGTAGCGGAGCTACTAGGGCATTTCGGCAACGCCGCGAGCGTGCGTGCCAGGCGTCGCCCGGCAGGCGGCAGTTTGACGACAGGCCCTAGCCCCGCCGGGGCCCCGGCCCGGGACCCGCACGCCCCGCTGGCGCGCGGCTGCCGGCCGCGCGGCTGCCGCGCCCCCGCCCGGCGGGTGCGCGGCCGGCGCGTGCGGTACGTCATCGGGGACGAGCCCGGCCAGGTGAACGGGATGCGATGGCGCCCGGGGTCCGCGCTGTAGGCGAGCCCCGGCCGACGTACCACACCTCACTCCACTCGTACGTACGACCGCACCACCGCGTCCGCACGCCGGTCCCGGTGGCGCTCGCCGCTCCGCGCATACGGTGCATCCATCCGTTGCCATGCCAAGGAGCACGTCGCATGTCGTCCGACTTCTTCATCCCGGACCCCGAGGGTCTGATCCCCAGCGCCGAGGGTTACTTCGGCGCGTACGGCGGCAAGTTCATCCCGGAGGCGCTCGTCGCCGCCGTGGACGAGGTCGCCGTCGAGTACGACAAGGCGAAGGCCGACCCGGCCTTCGCCGCCGAGCTCAACGCGCTCATGGTCGACTACACGGGCCGGCCCAGCGCGCTGACCGAGGTCCCGCGCTTCGCCGAGCACGCGGGCGGCGCCCGGATGTTCCTCAAGCGCGAGGACCTGAACCACACCGGCTCGCACAAGATCAACAACGTGCTGGGCCAGGCGCTCCTCACCAAGCGCATGGGCAAGACCCGCGTCATCGCCGAGACCGGAGCCGGCCAGCACGGCGTCGCCACCGCGACCGCCTGCGCCCTCTTCGGCCTCGACTGCACCATCTACATGGGAGAGATCGACACCGAGCGCCAGGCGCTGAACGTGGCCCGGATGCGGATGCTCGGCGCCGAGGTCGTCGCCGTGAAGTCCGGCTCGCGGACCCTGAAGGACGCCATCAACGAGGCGTTCCGCGACTGGGTCGCCAACGTGGACCGCACGCACTACCTCTTCGGCACGGTCGCCGGCCCGCACCCCTTCCCGGCGATGGTCCGCGACTTCCACCGGGTCATCGGCGTCGAGGCCCGCCGCCAGATCCTTGAGCGCGCGGGCCGCCTCCCGGACGCGGCGGTCGCCTGCGTCGGCGGCGGCTCCAACGCCATCGGCCTCTTCCACGCCTTCATCCCCGACGCGGATGTCCGCCTGGTGGGCTGCGAGCCCGCCGGGCACGGGGTGGAGAGCGGCGAACACGCGGCGACGCTCACCGCGGGGGAGCCCGGCATCCTGCACGGTTCGCGCTCCTACGTCCTCCAGGACGACGAGGGCCAGATCACCGAGCCGTACTCCATCTCGGCGGGCCTGGACTACCCGGGCATCGGCCCGGAGCACGCGTACCTCAAGGACACCGGACGCGGCGAGTACCGCGCGGTCACCGACGACGCGGCCATGCAGGCCCTGCGCCTGCTGTCCCGCACGGAGGGGATCATCCCGGCCATCGAGAGCGCCCACGCGCTCGCCGGGGCCCTGGAGCTGGGCAAGGAGCTGGGCAGGGACGGGCTGATCCTCATCAACCTGTCCGGCCGGGGCGACAAGGACATGGACACCGCCGCCCGCTACTTCGGGCTCTACGACACCGACGCCGCCGTCGAAGCGGACGCCGACAGCGACCGTGCCGAGATCGAGGGGGACGCCAAGTGAGCGGCAACATCGAGCTGTTGAACACCACCCTGGCCGCCGCGAAGGCACAGGACCGGGCGGCGCTCATCGCCTACCTCCCGGCGGGCTTCCCGACCGTCGACGGCGGCATCGAAGCGGTCAAGGCCGTCATCGCGGGCGGTGCGGACGTCGTCGAGATCGGGCTCCCGCACAGCGACCCGGTCCTCGACGGCCCGGTCATCCAGACCGCCGACGACATCGCCCTGCGCGGCGGTGTCCGGATCGCCGACGTGATGCGCACGGTCCGCGAGGCGCACGAGGCCACCGGTGTCCCGATCCTGGTCATGACGTACTGGAACCCCATCGACCGCTACGGCGTCGAGCGCTTCACCGCCGAGCTGGCCGAGGCGGGCGGCGCCGGGTGCATCCTGCCCGACCTGCCGGTCCAGGAGTCCGCGCTGTGGCGCGAACACGCCGAGAAGCACGGCCTCGCCACCGTGTTCGTCGTCGCCCCCAGCAGCCAGGACGCCCGCCTCGCCACCATCACGGCGGCCGGGAGCGGCTTCGTCTACGCCGCGTCCCTGATGGGCGTCACCGGCACCCGCGCCTCCGTCGGCGTCCAGGCCCAGGACCTGGTGGGGCGCACCCGCGCCACCACCGACCTCCCGGTCTGCGTCGGCCTCGGCGTCTCCAACGCGGCGCAGGCCGCCGAGGTCGCCGGGTTCGCGGACGGCGTGATCGTCGGCTCGGCCTTCGTCAAGGCCATGCTGGACGCCCCCGACGAGGCCGCAGGCCTCGCCGCCGTCCGCTCCCTGGCGGGCGAACTGGCCGAAGGTGTTCGAAAGCGCTGAGCCCCTGAGTCACCCGAACGGGTGGATTGTGGACCGGGGAGGCGCGGTGGCGCCTCCCCGGTTCGTTCCCTGGGTGTGAGCGACAAGATCCCTGAGGGAAACAGAAGCGCGCGCGAGCGCCTGGCCCAGCAGCGCGAGCGGGAGAAGGGGCGCGAGAAGCGCCGCCGGACGCTGATCGTCGCCTCGGCGGTGGTCGGGGTGCTCGCCCTGGCGGCCGTGGTCGGCGTCATCGCGGCCAACGCCGGCAAGGACGACGACGGCGGCACCGCCGGCGGCCCCGCGGTCGCCCCGTCGGGCGCGATCGGCGAGGACGCCCTGACCCTGCCGGTCGGCGCCGCCGACGCCCCGTCCACCCTCACGATCTGGGAGGACTTCCGCTGCCCCGTCTGCGCCCAGTTCGAGAACGCCTTCCGGGACACCGTCACGGAGCTGGTGGACGACGGACAGGTCAGGGTGGAGTATCACCTGGCCACGATCATCGACGGCAATCTCGGCGGCACCGGGTCGCTGCGCGCCGCCAACGCCGCCGCCTGCGCCCAGGACACCGGCAAGTTCGCGCCGTATCACGACGTGCTCTTCAGCAACCAGCCTCCCGAGCCGGACGACGCCTTCGGCAAGAACAGCCGGCTGATCGAGCTGGCCGGAGAGGTCGAGGGGCTCGACACGCCGGGATTCCGCAGCTGTGTGGAGGACGGCGAGCACGACAGCTGGGTGAAGAAGTCCGACACGGCGTTCCGCGAGGGCGGCTTCCAGGGCACGCCGACGGTCCTGCTCAACGGGGAGTCCGTCTTCCCGAGCAAGGGCGACGAACAGATCTCCCCGGAGAACCTGAAGAAGTGGGTCGCCGAGGCCAACAAGGGCAAGGAGCCGGGCACCTCGGACCCGGCCGACCCGGCCGGCGGCGCCTCCGACCCGGCCGCCCCGGCCGGTGGGACCTCCGACCCGGCCGCCCCGACGGCCGCCCCCGGTTCCTGACCGGGTCCCGCACCCGCCCTGTGACACGGCCCTCGTTACCCAGACGTTGCCGGGTGGCTTGCCGTACCCACCACCCGGCAAGGTAGCGTCGACCTAGCCATGAACCTTGCCTTCATTCCCAGCCCGTCGACCGGCGTGATCGAGCTCGGCCCGATCCCGCTCCGCGGCTACGCGTTCTGCATCATCATCGGTGTCTTCGTCGCCGTCTGGTTCGGCAACAAGCGCTGGGTAGCCCGGGGCGGCAAAGCCGGCACCGTGGCCGACGTCGCTGTCTGGGCGGTGCCCTTCGGCCTCGTCGGCGGCCGGCTCTACCACGTGGTCACCGACTACCAGCTGTATTTCAGCGACGGTGAGAACTGGGTCGACGCCTTCAAGATCTGGGAGGGCGGCCTCGGCATCTGGGGCGCGGTGGCCTTCGGCGCGGTCGGCGCCTGGATCGCCTGCCGCCGCCGGGGCATTCCGCTGCCCGCCTGGGCGGACGCACTGGCCCCCGCCCTCGCCATCGCCCAGGCCATCGGCCGCTGGGGCAACTGGTTCAACCAGGAGCTGTACGGCAAGCCCACCGACCTCCCCTGGGCGCTGGAGATCAGCGAGGGCCCGAACCGGGTCGCCGGGACGTACCACCCGACCTTCCTGTACGAGTCGCTGTGGTGCATCGGCGTCGCGCTGCTGGTCATCTGGGCCGACCGCCGCTTCAAGCTCGGCCACGGACGGGCGTTCGCGCTGTACGTCGCGGCCTACTGCGCGGGGCGCGGCTGGATCGAGTACATGCGGGTCGACGAGGCCCACCACATCCTGGGCCTCCGCCTGAACGTGTGGACCGCGATCATCGTCTTCGTCCTCGCCGTCGCCTACATCGTGGTCTCCGCGAAGATCCGTCCGGGCCGCGAGGAGATCGTCGAGCCCGACCGGGACGCCGTCGTCCCCGGGAAGACGGACGGACCGGCCGGGCAGGACGCTTCCGAGGAAGCGGACACCGCCGGGAAGAAGGACCCGCTCACGAAGGACGAGCCCGGCAAGGGCGCCACCGCCGAGCGCACAGAAGCAGCCGAAGCGGCCGAAGCAGCCGAGAAGAGCTGACCGGCCGCGCCCCGGCGCGCCTCCCGCGCCTCGGCAGGCGCGTCCCCCGCACACCTCCCGCTCGCCGGGCGGGCCCGAATCTCAGGCCCGCCCGGCGAGCGCGATCGTTCTGCGGGCGGCCGCCACCACCGCCGCGTCCACGAACCTCCCGTCCGGCAGCGCCAGCGCCCCCGCCTCCACCGCCGAGGCCGCGACGATCTCCTCGGCCGCCTCGATCTCCTCGGCCGTCGGCCGGAACGCCTGCTCGATCACCGGCAGCTGGCGCGGGTGGATCGCCGCCCGGCCCAGCATCCCGAGCGCCCGCCCCCGCCCGCACGACACCCGCAGCCCGTCCAGGTCCCGGACGTCCGGGAACACCGACTGGGCGGGCGGCGGAAGGGCCGCGGCACGGGCCGCCACCACGATCCGGCTGCGCGGCCAGTCGAGCCCGGCGTCCTCCCGTACGCCCAGATCAGCCCGCAGGTCCGCCTCGCCCAGCGCGATGCCGCGTACGGCGTGATGGGCCGAGGCGATCGAGTACGCGTGCTCGATCGCGAGCGCCGACTCCAGCAGCGGATACAGCGCCACGCCCGGGGCCACGGCCGCCACATGGTGCACCGAGACCGCGTGGGTGATCTTCGGCAGCCGGAACGCGGCCAGGCCCGGCAGCTTCGCCAGCGCCCGGATGTCGTCCTCGCCGTGCACCCGGACATGGACCGGCACCGCGTCCGGGGCCGCCGTGACCTGGTCCGCGAGGAGCTCGGCGGTGGCGGAGCGCGCGTACTGCCTGCGGTCCGGGGCGACGGCGTCCTCCAGGTCGACGATCACCACGTCCGCCCCGCACCCCAGTGCCTTGGCCACCGTCTCCGGCCGGTCCCCGGGCACGTACAGCCAGGTCAGCGGCGGCCGGCCGGCGGGCGGCGGCGGGCCCTCCGGCAGCGGCGGGGCCGGGATCGGCCGGCCGGTCACAGCGCCCCCTGGTCCCGCAGCGCCGCGATCCGCGTCTCCGAGAGGCCGAGCCCGGCCAGGATCTCGTCGGTGTCGGCGCCGTGCGGACGGCCCGCCCACCGGATTCCGCCGGGGGTCCGTGAGAGCCGGAAGAGGACGTTCTGCATCCGCAGCGGCCCCAGCTCCGGGTCATCGACCTCGGTGATGGTGTCCAGCGCCCGGTACTGCGGGTCCTCCATCACCTCCCGTACGTCATGGATCGGCGCGACGGCCGCCTCCGCCTTCTCGAAGCCGTTCAGGACCTCTTCGCGGCTGTGCCGGGAGATCCAGTGGCCGACGGCCCCGTCCAGCTCCTCGGTGTGCTCGGCCCGGGTGCTGCCCGCGCCGAACCAGCGCTCGTCGATCAGGTCCGGGCGGCCGACCAGCCGCATCACCCGCTCGGCGACGGACTGGGCGGAGGTGGAGACCGCGACCCAGTGGCCGTCGGCGGTGCGGTAGGTGTTGCGCGGGGCGTTGTTGCGGGAGCGGTTGCCGGTGCGCGGCTGGACGTAACCGAGCTGGTCGTACCAGAGCGGCTGCGGGCCCAGCACGGTGAGGATCGGCTCGATGATCGCCAGGTCCACCACCTGCCCCTCGCCGGTCTTCTCCCGCCCCGCGAGCGCGGCCATCACCGCGTACGCCGTCGCCAGCGCCGCGATGGAGTCCGCGAGCCCGAACGGCGGCAGCGTCGGCGGCCCGTCCGGCTCCCCGGTGATCGCCGCGAACCCGCTCATCGCCTCGGCGAGCGTCCCGAAGCCGGGGCGGTGGGCGTACGGCCCGAACTGGCCGAAGCCGGTGACCCGGGCCAGCACCAGGCGCGGGTTGACGGCGTGCAGCTCCGCGGGGCCGAGGCCCCAGCGCTCCAGGGTCCCGGGCCGGAAGTTCTCGACGATCACATCCGTCTCCGCGGCCAGCCGGAGCAGCACATCCCGGCCGCCGGGCGCGGACAGGTCGAGGGTCAGGGTGCGCTTGTTGCGGCCGAGCAGCTTCCACCACAGGCCGACCCCGTCCCTGGCGGGCCCGTGCCCGCGCGAGGGGTCCGGTTTACGGGGGTGCTCGACCTTGATCACATCGGCGCCGAAGTCCCCGAGCATGGTGGCCGCGAGCGGTCCGGCGAAGAGGGTGGCCAGGTCGATGACCTTCAGCCCGGTCAGGGGCCCTGCGCCGGTCGGTGAGGGCGGGCCGGCAGGCGGGTGGGCGCCGACCGGCAGTCCTGCTGCTGTCGTACTCATACGGCCTCGATCTCGCTCCGGTAGGGCATGGACGTGGACGCGCCGGGTTTCTGGACGCACAGGGCGGCCGCCGCCGACGCCCAGGCGACGGACTCGGCCACCGGCCGCCCCTCGCCGAGCGCCACGGCCAGCGTCCCGACGAAGGTGTCCCCGGCCCCGGTCGTGTCGACGGCTTTCACCGCGGGGGCCTCGAAGAGCACCGGCTCACCGCCCCGGGCCGCGTACAGGCAGCCCTTCGCGCCGAGCGTGACGATGACCTCGGGCACCTGCCGCAGCAGGATCTGGGCGGCGGCGTGCGGTTCGGCCTGCCCGGACAGTTCGGCGGCCTCGTGCTCGTTGGGGACCAGCAGGTCGATGTGGTCGAGGAGTTCGTCGGGCAGGGGTCTCGCGGGGGAGGGGGTGAGGATGGTCCGTACGCCTTGGGCACGGGCCGCGCGGGCTCCCTCGACGACGGCGGACAGGGGGAGTTCGAGCTGCATCAGCAGCAGGTCGGCGGCGGCGACCGCCGCGATCTCCCCGGGACCGAGCGCGGTCACGACGCCGTTCGCGCCGGGGATCACCACGATCGAGTTGGCCCCGGTGTCGTCCACCACGATGTGCGCGGTGCCGCTGGGGCCCTCGGCGGTGTGCAGGAGGTCGGTGTCCACCCCCGCGTGGTCGAGGCCGTCGCGCAGCAGGGCCCCGTACAGGTCGTCGCCGACCGCGCCGATCATCGTCACCTCGCCGCCTGCGCGGGCGGCGGCGACGGCCTGGTTGGCGCCCTTGCCGCCGGGGATCGTCCGGAACTCCCGTCCGGTGACGGTCTCGCCGCTGCCGGGCGCGCGGGCCGCGTGGGCGACGAGGTCCATATGGGTGCTGCCGAGCACCGCGATGCGGGTCATGGGCGCAGAGCCTCCTGGTGGGTCAGTGCGGCGAGGGTGTCGAACCCGGTCCGGTCGAAGCCGGGTACGGAGGTGGCGAGCCGGTTCTTCAGCGGAGCCGTCCAGTGCTCGGGCAGGGCGTCCGGCCCGCCCGCGAGCAGTCCGGCCAGTGACCCCGCCGTCGCCCCGTTGGAGTCGGTGTCCCAGCCGCCGGAGACCGCGAGGCCGACGGACCGGGTGAAGTCGCCGTCGGCGTGGGTGAGTGCGGCGGCCAGCAGCGCGGTGTTGGGCAGCACGTGCACCCAGTGGTGGGTGTCCCCGTAGACGGCGTGCAGCCGGTCCACGACGGTGTCGAAGTCCCCTTCCGTACGGGCCGTTTCGACGCCGAGGCGGACCGCGCGGGCGTACCGCGAGTGCGGCGGCACCACCCGCAGCCCGGCCGCCAGGCAGCCGTGCACATCGCTCTCGCCCCCGGCCGCGACGGCCAGCGCGGCGGCGGTGAACATCGCGCCGTACACCCCGTTGCCGGTGTGGGTGAGGACCGCGTCGCGATGGGCCTGGACGGCGGCCCCGGCCGGGTCGCCGGGGTGGGTCCAGCCGTGCACGTCCGCCCGGATCCGGGCGCCGATCCACTCCCGGAACGGGTTGCGGAAGCGGGCGGTCTCCGGGGGCTCGACGCCCGCGAGGAGATTGCCGTACGCGATCCGCTCGGCGGTGAAGACGCGCCCGGCCGGCAACGCGTCCAGCCAGAGCCGGGCCAGGTCGGCCGTGGTGAAGGAGCGGCCGTGCCGCTGGAGCAACAGCAGAGTCAGCAGCGGGTGGTCGAGGTCGTCGTCCTCGGGCATGCCGTCGATGTTCTCGGCCAGGGAGGTGAGGGCCGAGCGGCGGTTCCAGGGGTGGGCGGCGAGCAGTTCGGCGGGCACCCCGCGCGCGGTGAACCAGGTGGCCGGGGGCCAGTTGCCGGTGGCGCGGGCCAGGGCGCGGATGCCGGTCAGCGGCAGCTTCTCGACCGGCTTCCCGAGCAGGCAGCCCGCCGCCCGGCCGAGCCAGGCCGCGTGCAGCCGGTCCCGGCCGACGACGGGGGCGGCGTCCACCGGGCCCGGCCAGTGCGGGCAGGCGGCCACGATCTCGTCCAGTTCGGTGGGCTCGTCGGCGGTCAACGGGGAGTCCAGCAGGGCGAGTTCATGGAGGAGGTGCTCGGCCAGCGCCCGCAGCCGGGGCGGCGCGGGCGGCTCGGATGCGCCCGCGCGGTCCGGGACGGGGGAGCCCCCGGCCGCGTACCACCGCTCCCCGATCTCCCGGGCGTCCCGGCCGTCCTGCGCGGCCTGCCGCAGTTCGTGCCCGACCAGGTCCTCGGGCTGCACCCAGGTGAGGCGGACGTTCACCGCGCACCGGCCAGCGCGGTGAAGGCGCTCTCGTGGGCCCGGCGGCGTTCCAGGTCCCGGGCGAAGACCTCCCGGGCCACCTGTGCCAGGGAGCGGGCCGGGGTCTCCAGGTCCAGCCGGCTCGCCTGTGCCACCGTGGCCGCCCAGTCGGCCGGGACCTCGCCGCCCAGCGCGCCCGCGACGGCACCGCTCATCGTCGCGATGGAGTCGCAGTCCCGCCCGTAGTTCACCGAACCCAGCACCGTTCGCCGGTAGTCGCCGCGCCCGGTCAGCAACAGGCCCAGGGCGATGGGCAGTTCCTCGATGGCGTGCAGCCGGGAGGGGCGGCGCGCGCCGAGCGAGGGGCTCCGGTAGTCGGGGCCGACCGTGTCGAAAGGCTCCACCGCCGCCCGCAGCGGGGCGAGCGCCGACTCGAAGTCGTGGTGTCCCGCGGCCACTTCGCAGACCGCCTCGATCGCGGACCGGGTGCCGTCCTTCGCCAGGGCGAGGGCGGCGTCGATCACCGCTTCGGGGGTGGCGCCCGGAACGCAGGCGGCGGCGACGGCGGCCGCGAAGACCCCGGCGGCCTCCCGCCCGTAGGAGGACTGGTGGGGAGCCGCGACCTCCAGCGCCTCGGTGTACGCGGCCTCCGGGTGGCCGGCGTTGACCAGGCCGACCGGCGCCATGTACATCGCCGCCCCGCAGTTGACGATGTTGCCCGCACCGGCCTCGCGCGGGTCCACGTGCCCGTAGTGCAGCCGGGCCACGATCCACTTCTCCGCCAGGAAGATCCGCTGGAGCGGCAGCGCCTCGGCCTCCAGCTCCGGGATCCAGCGGGGGGACAGCAGATCCGGTACGAGGTGGTCCGCGACGGCGTACGCGTCGAGGTGGTCGCGGACCCGGTCGTAGACCCGGATCAGCGCATGGGTCATCAGGGTGTCGTCGGTGACGTGCCCGTCGCCCTTGTGGTACGGCGCGACGGGGCGCGCGGTGCGCCAGTCATCGCCGTACCAGGGGCCGACGATCCCGGTCACCCGGCCGCCGTGGCGCTCGGCGATCTGCTCGGGGGTCCAGCCCTCGACCGGGCCGCCGAGCGCGTCGCCGACGGCGGCTCCGACGAGGGCCCGGGTGATGCGGTCATCGAGTCCGGGCGTGGGCGGGAAGGGGGCCGGCGTCGAGGGGGCGGGTGCGGCCGCCCTGGCCGTTGTGGGCGTCATGCCGGAATTGTCCACCCGGGGTGGCCGGTTCCGTGGCTGCGAGCAGCCCGGCGAGTTCGATCAGGTCCGTGCCCGCGAGCCGGGGCAGCGCACAGCCCGCCAGGGTGCGGCACGCCTCACGCCAGCCCGCCGGTACGGCGGTGACCGAGCCGATCGCCCCGGTCAGCGCCCCGGCCAGGGCGGGCGCGGAGTCCGCGACCCGGGACAGGCAGGCGGCGGCCGGGACCGCCTGGGCGATCTCGCCCCGGGCGGCGGTGGTGAGGGCCAGGGCGACCGGCACGGTCTCCGCCGCCGCGATCCCGTAGCTGTAGACGTGGTCCACGATCTGGTGCTCCAGCACCGGGACCAGGGCGAAAGCCCCGGCCGGCTCGTCCGCGAACTCCCGGGCCAGGCGGACCGCGTGCGCGGCGTTACGGGCGATCTCGGTGCCCTCGGGGAGCCGGTCCAGAGCGGCGTTCACCACGGTGTCGACGTCCGCCCCGGCCAGCGCCATGGCAACTGCGGCGGCCATGGCCCGCGCCCCGTGCACCCCGTCGCCGTCCTGGGTGTAGCGGGCGTCGAACTCGGCGAGCGCGGCGGCCTCCTCCGGGTCGCCCGGGTGGACCACGGCGAGCACGGCGGCCCGTACGCAGGCGGCGTCGTCGAAGTAGTGCGGGTTGTCGTGCCCGGTGGCGGGCGGCCGCAGCCCGGCGGCCAGGTTGCCGAGCCCGGCCCGTACCGAGATGCGGGCCCGCAGCGGGAGCACCGCGGCCTCGACCTCGGGAGCGCGGGCGCTGGCGGCGGCGACGGTGGCGGCGAGCGCGTTCCAGGCCCGGTCGACCGCGTCCCGCATCCGGCGGCCGGGGGCCAGGCCCACCGCGTCGTCGGCCGCCGCCAGCACCGTACGGGCGGCGAACGCGGCCCACTCGGCGTCGTCGGACGGGCCGAGCCGCAGTGGTTCGGGCGGCTGGTTGAGGGCGATGGGCACCGGGAGCGTGGTGGTGGCGTTCTGCTCGGCGAAGGTGTCCAGCTCCCGGGTGAGCCGCCGGGTCCACTCGGGCATCCGGGCCGCCCGGTGCCGAGCGGCGGGCCACCCGGCGGCGTCACCCGCCGCGAGCCCGAGCAGCAGCCCCTCGATCCGGGCGCGGCGGGAGGGGGCGGGGGAGGAGGCGGGCGCGCCGGGGGCTTGGCGGGCTGCGGTCATCGCCGGGTCTCCTGCGGCTGCTTCGTGTGTGGTCGTCGGTGCGGGGGTGGCCCTGGGCGCTCGGTGCGCGATCGTGGGTGCCGGGGTGGTCCTGGTTGCTTCTCGTGCGGTCGCCGTGGCGGGGGCGCCGGGCGTACCGGGAGCGCCGGGGGCTTGGCGGGCTGTGGTCATCGCCGGGCTTCCTGTAGCCGCTTCGTGCGCGGTCCTCGTGGCCCGCGCGCCCATGGCCGCTTCGCCTGCCGTCGTCATCGCTGCTCCTCCCGGACGGGCTCGAAGGAAGCCGCCACGGACGCCATGTCCCGTACGGCCGAGGGCTCGCGACCACCGCCCCGCTCCTGCGCGGTCCCCGCCGGCCCTGCCGCCTCGGCCGTCTCCGGGGCCTCGGCCGCCTCCGGGGTCAGCAGCTCCGCGATGTCCAGCACGTGGTAGCCGCGCATCGAGGGCAGGCAGCTGCCCCGGACCGGGCCGATCGCGGCCGCCCAGTCCGGCGGGATGGAGCTCTCCCCGTTCAGCGCCCCGGCCAGGGCGCCCGCCACCGCCGCCGTCGTGTCCGCGTCGCGGCCCATGTTGACGGCCGTGAGCACCGCCGTCCGGAAGTCCCCGCGCGCCGCCGTGAACGCCCCGAACGCCAGGCCCACCGCCTCCGGCGCGAGGTCCGTCCACGGGTAGCCGGCGATCACCACCGCCGAGCGCACCGCCCGCTCCATCGTGAGCCGGTCGGGGTACGGCCGCTGGGCCGCCGCCACCGCCCGGCGCAGCGACCGGGCGGTCCAGGAGTCCATCGGGACCACCGAGAGCGCGGCCGCGATCACCGAGGCGAGGCCCGAGCCGACCATGGCCGCCGCGACCCCGGCCGCCACCGCCTGGCCCCCGTAGATCCCCTCGCCCTCGTGGCTGACCCGGCCGTCCACCGCGACCAGCCGGGCCGCCTCGGCGGGGCGGCCCGCCGCGAACACCCCGAAGGGCGCCGCCCGCATCGCGAGGCCGTCGCTCCAGGCGTGCCGGTGCTGCGCCGAAATAGGTGCTGCCAGGCCCCGGCGCAGGTTCTCCAGGGTGCCGCGCTCGCTGAACCCGGCCCCCCGGAACGGGCCCTCGTCCAGATCGGCGATCCAGTGGTGCCAGGCCCGCTCCACATGGGAGACGTCGAGCGCCGAGCCGTGCCGGGCCAGCAGCAGCCCGGAGAAGATCGCGTACTCCGTGTCGTCGGTGCCCGCCGGGTCATCGCTCACGAAGCCCTCGATCCGCCCCCAGCGGCGGCGGATCTCGGAGGGCCGCAGATTCTCCGCCGGGGCGCCGAGCGCGTCCCCGACCGCCAGTCCCAGCAGCGCACCCCTGGCCCGGTCACTGCCGACGGCCGTGTTCATCGCGTCGCCCTTCCGCTCGTCCGGCGAGTCCGAATCCGATTCCGCTTCCGGGCCCTGTCCGCATCTGTGCCACGCGGAGGGCGGGGGGAGGCGGGAAACGCCGGGAAAGGGGCCGGGCGGATGACGGCCGGGATAGCTGAGGCTGGCCTTTCTTTGCAGGTCAGAGCGGTGCTAGGGCAGCCTTGCCTTCCTGGCGGAGGTCGCTCGAACGGCGTAGTTTGGACTGTGTCGAAAGTTGTACTCGACGGGAAGAGAGGCGGGGAGTTGCCCCGCCGGAGCGAACCGGGCAACCGGGGCGGAACCGGGCGACCGGGCGAAGGGGAGAAGCACGCCGTGGCCATCATCGAAACCGAAGCCGTCCTGCACGAGGCGCACCGGGACAACCACACCCACCGGGATGTGAACGGCGGCTGGCTGCGCCCCGCCGTCTTCGGCGCGATGGACGGCCTGGTCTCCAACCTCGCCCTGATGACCGGGGTCGCGGGCGGTGCGGTCTCCCAGCAGACCATCGTGATCACCGGCCTGGCGGGGCTCGCGGCCGGGGCCTTCTCCATGGCGGCGGGCGAATACACCTCCGTCGCCTCGCAGCGCGAACTGGTCGAGGCCGAGCTGGACGTCGAGCGCCGCGAACTCCGTAAGCACCCCAAGGACGAGATGGCGGAGCTGGCCGCGCTCTACGAGTCCCGCGGGGTCGACGCCCCGCTGGCCCGCGAGGTCGCCCGGCAGCTGTCGCGGGACCCGGAGCAGGCGCTGGAGATCCACGCCCGCGAGGAGCTCGGCATCGACCCGGGCGACCTGCCCTCGCCGCTCGTGGCCGCCGTCTCGTCGTTCGGCGCGTTCGCACTCGGCGCCCTGCTGCCCGTCCTGCCCTACCTCCTCGGCGCGAGCGCCCTGTGGCCCTCGGTGCTGCTCGCACTGTTCGGCCTCTTCGGCTGCGGCGCGGTGGTGGCCCGGGTGACGGCCCGCAGCTGGTGGTTCAGCGGACTGCGGCAGCTCGCCCTGGGTGGTGCGGCGGCGGCACTGACGTACGGACTCGGCACCCTGTTCGGCGTGGCGGTCGGCTGACTCCGGCGCGGCGCGACGCGGCCCGGCGAACGGAGTAGCCGGGCCGCCCGAGCGGCGTAACAGTGCGGCAACCCGTGTGACGTACGTCCTGACGGCGCCCACTGGGCGGAACGGGCGCCACGGCCGTAAAATGAGGCTCTATGCGGGGCCGCACATAAGTAGTCGTTACTCGGTGGTTTCGTTTCCTTCGCCGCCGGGCATGAGCCGTAAGCACCGCAGGCAACGACGCCTGCTCTCTGCGACTCCCGGGCGCCGATCCTTTCGACAGCGACCCACCCCCTGGTCGAGCCGGTCGCCTCTGGTCACCCAGTCACTTCCGGTCACCGCGGTGTCCGTATGTTGGAATGAGCCTTCCGCTTCTTGAGAAGCGCCCCATCATGTAACCTGCACGAAATTTCGCAGAGGGCCAACGTCGTCCCTCGGCACCGCAAATGCCACGACGACGACGGGAGAGCCGATGCGTATCGACGCCTGGTCGCCCATGGACGGTCGCCCCGCCCAGCAGGGGATGTACGACCCCCGTAACGAGCACGACGCCTGTGGCGTCGGGTTCGTGGCCACTCTGACCGGTGTGGCCAGCCATGAGCTGGTCGAGCAGGCGCTGACCGTACTGCGCAACCTCGAACACCGCGGCGCCACCGGCTCCGAGCCCGACTCCGGCGACGGCGCCGGCATTCTCTGCCAGGTCCCCGACGCCTTCCTGCGCGCCGAGACCCCTTTCGGACTTCCCGAGGCCGGCTCCTACGCCGTGGGCATCGCCTTCCTCCCCGCGGACGACTCCGCCGAGGCCGTCCGCACGATCGAGAAGATCGCCGCCCAGGAGGGCCTGAAGGTCCTCGGCTGGCGTGACGTCCCGATCACCCCCGCACTGCTCGGCAACGGCGCCCGCGCCACCATGCCCGAATTCCGCCAGGTCTTCGTCGCCGACGGCGAGTCCACCGGCATCGTCCTGGACCGCAAGGCCTTCGTCCTGCGCAAGCGTGCCGAGCGTGAGGCCGGGGTGTACTTCCCCTCGCTCTCCGCCCGCACCATCGTCTACAAGGGCATGCTCACCACCGGGCAGCTGGAGCCGTTCTTCCCGGACCTCTCCGACCGCCGCTTCGCCTCCACGGTCGCGCTGGTCCACTCGCGCTTCTCCACCAACACCTTCCCCAGCTGGCCGCTGGCCCACCCGTACCGTTTCGTCGCGCACAACGGCGAGATCAACACGGTCAAGGGCAACCGCAACTGGATGAAGGCCCGCGAGTCCCAGCTCGCCTCCGAACTCTTCGGCCAGGCGCAGCTGAGCCGGATCTTCCCCGTCTGCACCCCGGACGCCTCCGACTCCGCCTCCTTCGACGAGGTCCTGGAGCTGCTCCACCTCGGCGGCCGCTCGCTGCCGCACTCGGTGCTGATGATGGTCCCCGAGGCGTGGGAGAACCACGACTCGATGGACCCGGCACGCCGGGCTTTCTACCAGTACCACGCCACGATGATGGAGCCCTGGGACGGCCCGGCCTGCGTCACCTTCACCGACGGCGTCCAGGTCGGCGCGGTCCTCGACCGCAACGGTCTGCGCCCCGGCCGCTACTGGGTCACCGACGACGGACTCGTCGTGCTCTCCTCCGAGGTCGGCGTCCTGGACATCGACCCGGCGAAGGTCGTCCGCAAGGGCCGCCTCCAGCCCGGCAAGATGTTCCTCGTCGACACCGCCGAGCACCGCATCATCGAGGACGACGAGATCAAGGCGTCCCTCGCCGCCGAGCAGCCCTACCAGGAGTGGCTGGAGACCGGGGAGATCGGCCTCGGCGACCTCCCCGAGCGCGAGCACATCGTGCACACCCACGCCTCGGTCACCCGCCGCCAGCAGACCTTCGGCTACACCGAGGAAGAGCTCCGCGTCATCCTCGCGCCGATGGCCCGCACCGCCGGCGAGCCGCTCGGCTCCATGGGCACCGACTCGCCGATCGCCGCGCTCTCCGAGCGCCCCCGGCTGCTGTTCGACTACTTCACCCAGCTCTTCGCCCAGGTCACCAACCCGCCGCTGGACGCCATCCGCGAGGAGCTCGTCACCTCGCTGCGCTCCTCGCTGGGCCCCCAGGGCAACATCCTGGAGCCGACCGCCGCGGCCTGCCGCAGCGTCACGCTGCCGTTCCCGGTGATCGACAACGACGAGCTCGCCAAGCTGATACACATCAACGCCGACGGCGACATGCCGGGCATGAAGGCCGCCACCCTCGCCGGCCTCTACCGGGTCGGCGGCGGCGGCGAAGCGCTGGCCGCCCGGATCGAGGAGATCTGCACCGAGGTCGACGCCGCCATCGAGGACGGCGCCCGCCTCGTCGTCCTCTCCGACCGGCACTCCGACGCCGAGCACGCGCCGATCCCCTCGCTGCTGCTCACCTCGGCCGTCCACCACCACCTCATCCGCACCAAGCAGCGCACCCAGGTGGGACTGCTGGTCGAGGCCGGGGACGTCCGCGAGGTCCACCACGTCGCGCTGCTGATCGGCTACGGCGCCGCCGCGGTCAACCCGTACCTCGCCATGGAGTCCGTCGAGGACCTGGTCCGCGCCGGCACGTTCATCGAGAACATCGAGTCCGAGCAGGCCATCCGGAACCTGATCTACGCGCTCGGCAAGGGCGTCCTGAAGGTCATGTCCAAGATGGGCATCTCCACCGTCGCCTCCTACCGGGGCGCGCAGGTCTTCGAGGCCGTCGGCCTCGACGAGGCCTTCGTCGCGAGGTACTTCAACGGCACCGCCACCAAGATCGGCGGCGCCGGCCTGGACGTCGTCGCCAAGGAGGTCGCCGCCCGGCACACCAAGGCGTACCCCGCCTCCGGCATCGCCGCCTCGCACCGCGCGCTGGAGATCGGCGGCGAGTACCAGTGGCGGCGCGAGGGCGAACCGCACCTGTTCGACCCGGAGACGGTCTTCCGCCTCCAGCACGCCACCCGCAACCGGCGCTACGACATCTTCAAGCAGTACACGGAGCGGGTGAACGAGCAGTCCGAGCGCCTCATGACGCTCCGCGGCCTCTTCGGCTTCGACTCCGGCCGCGAGCCGATCTCCCTCGACGAGGTCGAGCCCGCCTCCGAGATCGTCAAGCGCTTCTCCACCGGCGCCATGTCGTACGGCTCGATCTCCCGCGAGGCGCACGAGACGCTCGCCATCGCGATGAACCAGCTCGGCGGCAAGTCCAACACCGGTGAGGGCGGCGAGGACCCCGACCGCCTGTACGACCCGGCGCGCCGCTCGTCCATCAAGCAGGTCGCCTCCGGCCGCTTCGGCGTGACCAGCGAATACCTGGTCAACGCGGACGACATCCAGATCAAGATGGCGCAGGGCGCCAAGCCCGGCGAGGGCGGCCAGCTGCCCGGCCACAAGGTCTACCCGTGGGTCGCCAAGACGCGTCACTCGACGCCCGGCGTCGGCCTCATCTCGCCGCCGCCGCACCATGACATCTACTCCATCGAAGACCTCGCCCAGCTGATCCACGACCTGAAGAACGCGAACCCGCAGGCGCGGATCCACGTGAAGCTGGTCTCCGAGGTCGGCGTCGGCACGGTCGCCGCCGGTGTCTCCAAGGCCCACGCGGACGTCGTCCTCATCTCCGGCCACGACGGCGGAACGGGCGCCTCCCCGCTCACCTCGCTCAAGCACGCGGGCGGCCCCTGGGAGCTCGGCCTCGCCGAGACCCAGCAGACCCTGCTGCTCAACGGCCTGCGCGACCGCATCGTCGTGCAGACCGACGGCCAGCTCAAGACCGGCCGCGACGTCGTCATCGCCGCGCTGCTGGGCGCCGAGGAGTTCGGTTTCGCGACCGCGCCGCTCGTCGTCTCCGGCTGCGTCATGATGCGCGTCTGCCACCTGGACACCTGCCCGGTCGGCATCGCCACCCAGAACCCGGTCCTGCGTGACCGCTTCTCCGGCAAGGCCGAGTACATCGTCAACTTCTTCCAGTTCATCGCCGAAGAGGTCCGCGAGATCCTCGCCGAGCTGGGCTTCCGCTCCATCGAGGAGGCCGTCGGCCACGCCGAGCTCCTCGACACCGACCGGGCGATCACCCACTGGAAGGCGCAGGGCCTGGACCTGGCCCCGCTCTTCCACGTCCCCGAACTGCCCGAGGGCGCGGTACGCCACCGCATCGTCGAGCAGGACCACGGACTGACGAAGGCGCTCGACAACCAGCTGATCAAGCTGGCCGCCGACGCGCTCGGAGCGACCAGCCCCGAGGCCGCCCAGCCGGTCCGCGCCCAGGTCGCGATCCGCAACATCAACCGCACGGTCGGCACCATGCTCGGCCACGAGGTGACCAAGAAGTTCGGCGGTGCGGGCCTGCCCGAGAACACCATCGACCTCACCTTCACCGGCTCGGCCGGCCAGTCCTTCGGCGCGTTCCTGCCGCGCGGGGTCACCCTGCGCCTGGAGGGCGACGCCAACGACTACGTCGGCAAGGGTCTCTCCGGCGGCCGGGTCGTCGTCCGCCCGGACCGGGGCGCCGACCACCTCGCCGAGTACTCCACCATCGCCGGCAACACCATTGGCTACGGCGCGACCGGCGGCGAGATCTTCCTCCGCGGCCGCACCGGCGAACGCTTCTGCGTCCGCAACTCCGGTGCGCTCGTCGTCTCCGAGGGCGTCGGCGACCACGGCTGCGAGTACATGACCGGCGGCCGGGCCGTCGTCCTCGGCGAGACCGGCCGCAACTTCGCCGCCGGCATGTCGGGGGGTGTCGCGTACGTCATCGACCTGAACCGCGACGACGTCAACGTCGGCAACCTCGGCGCGGTCGAGGAGCTGGACGACACCGACCGGCAGTGGCTGCACGACGTCGTGCGCCGCCACCGGGAGGAGACCGGCTCCACCGTCGCCGAGAAGCTCCTCGCCGAGTGGGACACCGCCGTGACCCGCTTCAGCAAGATCATCCCGTCCACGTACAAGGCCGTGCTCGCCGCCAAGGACGCCGCTGAGCTCGCCGGTCTCTCCGAGCAGGAGACCACCGAGAAGATGATGGAGGCGGCGACCCATGGCTGACCCCAAGGGCTTCCTGACCACCGGACGCGAGGTCGCCCAGACCCGCCCCGTGGCCGAGCGCGTCAAGGACTGGAACGAGGTCTACGTTCCGGGCTCGCTGCTCCCGATCATCAGCAAGCAGGCCGGCCGCTGCATGGACTGCGGCATCCCGTTCTGCCACAACGGCTGCCCGCTCGGAAACCTCATCCCCGAGTGGAACGACTACGCCTACCGCGAGGACTGGACCGCCGCTTCCGAGCGGCTGCACGCCACGAACAACTTCCCGGAGTTCACCGGGCGGCTGTGCCCGGCGCCCTGCGAGTCGGCGTGCGTCCTCGGCATCAACCAGCCCGCCGTCACCATCAAGAACGTCGAAGTCTCCATCATCGACAAGGCGTGGGACAGCGGCGACGTCACCCCGCAGCCGCCGGAGCGCCTCTCCGGCAAGACCGTCGCTGTCATCGGCTCGGGCCCGGCGGGACTCGCCGCCGCCCAGCAGCTGACCCGGGCCGGCCACACCGTCGCCGTCTACGAGCGCGCGGACCGCATCGGGGGCCTCCTGCGCTACGGCATCCCCGAGTTCAAGATGGAGAAGTCGCACATCAACCGCCGCATCGAGCAGATGCGGCTGGAAGGCACCAAGTTCCGTACGGAGGTGGAGATCGGCAAGGACATCGACGCCGCGAAGCTCCGCCGCCGCTACGACGCGGTCGTCATCGCGGCCGGCGCCACCGTCTCCCGCGACCTGCCGGTTCCCGGCCGTGAGCTGGGCGGCATCCACTTCGCGATGGAGTACCTGCCGCTCGCCAACAAGGTGCAGGAGGGCGACCTGACAGTCTCCCCGATCCACGCCGGCGGCAAGCACGTCGTCGTCATCGGCGGCGGCGACACCGGCGCGGACTGCGTGGGCACCGCCCACCGCCAGGGCGCGGCCTCCGTCACCCAGCTGGAGATCATGCCGAAGCCGGGCGAGGAGCGGAACCCGGGCCAGCCGTGGCCGACGTTCCCGATGCTCTACAAGGTCACCTCCGCGCACGAGGAGGGCGGCGAGCGGGTCTACTCCGTCTCCACCACCCACTTCGAGGGCGACGAGGACGGAAACGTCGCGGCCCTCCACCTGGTCGAGGTCGAGTTCAAGGACGGTAAGCTGGAGCAGAAGCCCGGCACGGAGCGGCGCATCCCCGCGCAGCTCGTCACCCTCGCCATGGGCTTCACCGGAACCGACCAGTCCAACGGTCTGGTCCAGCAGTTCGGCCTGGAGCTCGACCAGCGTGGCAACGTCGCCCGCGACGAGCACTACGCGACCAACGTCGACGGCGTCTATGTCGCCGGTGACGCGGGACGCGGCCAGTCGCTGATCGTCTGGGCGATCGCCGAGGGCCGCTCCGCCGCTCGCGGCGTGGACCGCTTCCTGACCGGGACCAGCGCGCTGCCGGCCCCGATCCGCCCGACGGACCGGTCCCTGCTGGTCTGAGCACCACCCGGGTTCCCCCTGGGCCACGCGGCCCGGGGGCACCCCCTTGATACGTCCCGTACAACGGCGTGCGGAACTGAACGCGGCGCCTGCCTGTCCCCGACCGGACTCAGCGGGCGCCGTGGCGCGTCCGGGGCCGGATCCCCTCACGGGGGCCTCTGCGGGGCCCTCAGCCCCCCGTCAGCGCCGAGGTCTTCACCACCACCGCCACCGCGAACAGCCCCACCAGCACCAGCCCGCCCGCGAGCTGGACCGGCCGGCCCCGCAGCCTCGCGGGCGGGTAGGCGAGCCCGTACGTCACCAGCGCCCCGGTCAGCAGCCCGCCCAGGTGTCCCTGCCACGAGGTGAACGCGGCCGAGATCAGCATCCAGAGCAGGAATCCGGCCATGAAGCGGTTGACCGCCGCCATGTCCCGGCCGAGCCGCCGGTGGATGACCCAGTACGCGGCGGCCAGCCCGAAGACCGCACCGGAGGCGCCGACCGTCGAGGTGTCCGGGGCCACCAGGTACACCAGGACCGAACCGCCCACCGCCGACAGCAGATACAGCGCCAGATAACGGGCCCGGCCGAGCTGCCCCTCCACCGCCCGGCCGATGTTCCACAGCGCGAACATGTTGAACACCAGGTGCATCACCCCGAACGAGGCGTCCGGAGGAAGGTGCAGGAAGGCCCCGGTCACCAGCCGGTACCACTCGCCGTCCGCGATGCCCGTCAGCTCGTACCCGGGATAGGTGGAACCCCGGTAGTAGTACCGCTCACCGTCCGGCCCGGTCAGCGCCGCCCCGAGCACCGCGAACCGGTCCACGATCTCCGGCCTGACCACCTCGCCGACGTAGACCAGGACGTTGAGCGCCATCAGGACGTACGTCACCATCGGCGCCGTCGCCCGGGACACCACGCCGCCGAAAACCGTACGGGCCTGCCGCACCGAGCGCTGCCCCTCCTTCACGCACTCCACGCAGTGATGGCCGACGGCCGCCTCCCGCATGCAGTCCGGGCAGATGTAGCGGTCGCAACGGGTGCAGCGGACATACGTCTCGTGGGACGGATGGCGGTAACACGCGGTGGCGGCGGCCTCCATGGCCGGCTCCTTCACTGGGGATGTGCAACGGGGCCGGTGGGGGCGGCGGCGATCAAGATAGCGAACCGGTGCGGTGCACCGTGTGCCCGGGGCCCGGCCCTGATCCACCGGACACCTCTAGACTCAAGGTCCGCAGAGCGCAGAACGGGGGCCGTCATGAACGGTGCGAACACGGCTGTGGGCACCGGCCCGGCCATCAGTCTCACCAAGGTGCGGGAGTTGGCTCCGGACCTGGTCGGCGCCTACGAGAGCGCGAGGATCTCGCTGGAGAAGCACGGACTGGGCGGTCACCGCGCGGCCGTCTACCTCGTCCTCGACCACTCCGGCTCGATGAAGCCCTACTACAAGGACGGCAGCGTCCAGGCGCTGGCCGACCGGGTGCTGGGCCTGTCGGCCAACCTCGACGACGACGGCACGGTACCCGTCGTCTTCTTCTCCACCGACATCGACGCGGTCACCGACATCGCCCTCGACAACCACCACGGCCGGATCGACGAGATCTTCGCGGGCCTCGGGCACATGGGGAAGACCAGCTACCACGTGGCGATGGACGCCGTCATCGACCACTACCTCGACAGCGGCTCCACCGCGCCCGCCCTGGTCGTCTTCCAGACGGACGGCGGGCCGATCAACAAGCTCGCCGCCGAACGCTACGTCTGCAAGGCCGCCAGGCTGCCCCTGTTCTGGCAGTTCGTCGGCTTCGGCAACACCCGCAGCAGCCAGTTCGACTTCCTGCGCAAGCTCGACGAACTGGCCGTCCCGGACAGGCGGGCCGTCGACAACGCCGGGTACTTCCACGCCGGCCAGGATCCCCGGAAGGTCCCGGACTCCGAGCTGTACGACCGGCTCGTCGCCGAGTTCCCGCTCTGGCTGGCCGCCGCCGAGGCGCAGGGGATCATCCGGTGACGGCCCGGACCCTGCGCGTCCTGCGCGCCGCCGACCGCGCACCCGTCCCCTGGAAGAACGGCGGCGGCATCGTCCGGGAGATCGCCACCGGCCCCGAGGACGCGGGCGCCGACGCCTTCGACTGGCGGGTGAGCCTCGCGGACGTCACCGCCGACGGGCCGTTCTCCGCCTTCCCGGGCGTGGAGCGCGTCCTGACCGTGGTCGAGGGCGCGGGCATGGACCTCGTCGTCGGCGGCGAGCACCACATCGTCGACGAGCCGCTGTGGCCGCACGGCTTCCCCGGCGACCTGCCCACCGAGGGCTTCCTGCTGGCCGGCCCCGTCGTCAATCTCAACGTCATGTACCGCAGAGCCCGTACGCGGGCGGAGACCGCAGTCGTCTGCGGCACGGTCCGCCTGCTGCCGCCGGAGGGCGGCGCGGTGCTGGCCGTCTCCCTGGACGACGGCGCGGAGTTGGAGGGCCCGGACGTCCGGCTGGACCGCTACGACGCGGTGCTGGCGGCCGGGGCGTCGCCCGGGGTCCTGCGGACGATGGGCCAGGCGGTGCTGATCACGTTCTCGGACGTGTGACCGTCCGGCCGGCGGCACGCGAAAAATCCCGCTGACGGTTTCCCCGCCGCCGGATACGGTCACCCGTATGCCCGCGTACGTATCCGGACCCACCGTGATCCGCCGTTATGCCGCCACGGACGAGAACGCCTCGATGGACCTCTGGTCCCGGGCCGGCAGCCTGGCCCATCCCTTCATCCCCGGCGAGGGCGAGGGCGAGCGCGCCCGCAGGATGCGCGAGATCTATCTCGTCCACGCCGAGAACTGGGTCGCCGAGTCGAACGGCCGTGTGGTGGCACTCCTGGGCCTGCTGGACGCCGAGATCGGTGGCCTCTTCGTGGCTCCGGAGGCACAGGGCACGGGAGTGGGCCGGCGTCTCGTCGAGCACGCGGCGGCACTGCATGGCTCATTGACCCTGGAGGTGTACGAGAAGAACACGCGGGCCCGCGGCTTCTACGCCCGGATGGGCTTCGTGGAGGTGAGCCGCCGCGTCGACGAGGAGTACGACGAGGTCATGCTCCAGCTCGTCCGCCCGGCCCCGGAGAGCCCGGCCCGGAGCGGTGCGACGGACGGCCCGGCCCGGCTCCATCCCGGGGCACGTCCGCCTGTCGCGCCCGAATACCGACAGGAGATGTCGGGTATCCGGTGTTCCATAGCGCCCATGACACCTTCATCAGCGCCCATGACACCTTCATCGCCTTCCCCCGCACCGGTTTCCTGGGACGGCTTCGCCACCGCCGAGCCCGACTTCGCCGCCACCGTGCAACGCCGCTTCCAGCTCTACAAGCACCACGTCCTGGCCACCCTGCGGAAGGACGGCTCGCCCCGGGTCACCGGCCTGGAGGCCGACTTCCGCTACGGCGAGCTGCTGCTGGGCATGATGCCGAACTCCCGCAAGGCCCTGGACCTGCGGCGCGATCCGCGCTTCGCACTCCAGGCCAACCCGGGCCCCGACGCCGAGATGAACGACGGCGACGTCCGCGTCGGCGGCCGGGCCGTGGAGATCACCGACCCCGAGGTGATCGCCCGCTTCATCGAGGAGGCGAGCCCGCCCGAGCCGTTCCACCTCTTCCGGGCGGAGCTGACCGAGGTGGTCCGCATCGGGCTCGACGGCGAAGCGCTGGTCATCCAGTCCTGGCACCCGGGACAGCCGCTGCGCACCGTGCGCCGCACCGGCGACGACGCCCCGCCGACCGAAGCGACCTGAGCCGGGACAGCCCTCAACCCGCCAGTACCCGGGCCCGGCAGGCGGACGGCGTCCCCCAGGCGTCCCGCAGCGGCCGGGCCCTGCGCAGCCACCACGCGAGGTCCAGCTCCTCGGTGTAGCCGACCGCGCCGTGCGACTGGAGCGCGGTGCGGGCCGCCGCGTACCCCGCCTCGCCCGCCGCCACCTTCGCCGCCGCGACCGCGGCCCCCGCCCCGGGCGATCCCCCGGCCAGCTCCACCGCCGCCCCGTACAGCAGCGGGCGCGCGAACTCCAGGCCGAGCAGGGTGTCCGCCAAGCGGTGCTTGACCGCCTGGAAGGACCCGACGGGCACCCCGAACTGGGTGCGCTGCTTCACGTACGCCACCGTCGCCCGCAGCAGCTCCTCCCCGCAGCCCAGCGCCAGGGCCGCCGTCGCGAACGCCGCCCACTCGCCCGCCGCCCGCGCCGCCCCGCCCGCCTCCGGCCCGGCCGCCACCACCTCGCCGCCCGCCTCCGGCCGGAACAGCCGCCGCGCCGGGTCCGCCGACACCGACAGCTCCCCGGGCCCCGGTGCGAGCCGCAGTCCGTCGCCGGACACCGTGAACACCGCGTCCGCCGCGTCCGCGTCCAGGGCGTACGGGCCGTACTCCGGCAGCCGCAGCGAGACCACCGCCCCGCCGGAGGCGATCCTCGGCAGCCACTTCTCGGCCGCCGGGCCGCCCGCCCCGCCCAGCAGCACCCCGGCCGCCAGCGTCTCCGCCACCGGTCCGGGCACCGCGTGCCGCCCCAGCTCGACACAGGCGACGGCCAGCTCCACGGGGAGCGGCCCGAGACCCCCGTACGCCCGAGGGACCGCGAGCGCGAACACCCCCGCGTCCGCGAGCCGCCCCCACAGGGCCCGCCCCGGACCGTGCTCCCCGGCGGCCCACGCCCGCAGGACCTGCGGGGTACCGGCCGCCGTCAGCATCGCGTCCAGCGACCGGGCGAACTCCCGCTGCTCGTCGTCCAGGAGGAAACGCATCAGCGCCGTCCCTTCGGCAGGCCGAGCAGCCGCTCGGCGATGATGTCGCGCTGGATCTCGTTCGTCCCCGCGTAGATGGGCCCCGCCAGAGCGAAGACGTACCCCTGCGCCCACTCTCCGTCCGCCGCCTCCGCCTCCGGGCCCAGCAGGTCCAGCGCCGTCTCGTGCAGCGCGAGGTCGTAACGCGACCAGAACACCTTGTTCAGGCTCGACTCGGGCCCCAGCGACGCCCCCGCCACGAACCGGGACGCGGCGGCGGCCGTGAACAGCTGATACGCCCGCGCCCCGATCACCGCGTCCGCCACCCGGTCCCGCAGTGCCGTGTCCGCCGGGTCGCCCACCCCCCGCCACAGCTCCGCCAGGCGGTCGGCGGCGGCCAGGAAGCGGCCGGGGGAGCGGAGGGTGAGGCCCCGCTCGTCGCCGGTGGCCGCCATCGCGATCCGCCACCCCTGCCCCGGCTCCCCGATGACGTCCTCGTCCGGTACGAAGACCTCGTCGAGGAAGATCTCGGCGAACGCGGGCTTCCCGTCCAGCCGGCCGACGGGGCGGACCGTGACGCCCTCGGCCCTCAGGCCGAACATCAGGTACGTGAGCCCCTGGTGCGGCTTCGCGGCCCCCGGGTCCGTACGGAAGATGCCGAACGCCCGGTCCGCGAAAGCCGCCCGCGAGGACCACGTCTTCTGCCCCGACAGCAGCCAGCCGCCGTCCGTGCGCACCGCCCGCGAACGCAGTGCCGCCAGGTCGGACCCGGCCTCCGGCTCCGACCAGGCCTGCGCCCAGATCACCTCGCCGCTCGCCATCGGCGGCAGCACCCGGGCCCGCTGCTCCGCCGTGCCGTGGGCGAGCAGGGTCGGGGCGAGGAGGCTGATCCCGTTCTGCGAGAGACGGCCCGGCGCGCCCGCCGCCCAGTACTCCTCCTCGAACGCCAGCCAGCCGAAGAGATCCGCGCCCCGGCCCCCGTACTCCTCGGGCCAGGAGAGCGCCGACCACCGCCCGGTGTGCAGCAGCGCCTCCCACTCCCGGTGCGCGGCGAACCCCTCCCCGGTCTCCAGGGAGGGCAGCGGCCGGACCGGTACGTGGTCCCGGAGCCAGGCCCGCGCCTCGGACCGCAGGGATTCCGTCCGTGCCGTGTGCGTCAGATCCATGACCGGGCCCGCCTTCCCCGCGTGGTCGGCGCCGGCGCCGACCGACCGTTCCCTAACAAGTGTTTGGTAGGTTAACGTACGACCCCTACGCCGTCGAGAAGCCGGGGGACCGCGCCATGAACACACCGCCGTACCTGCCGGGACACGGACTGCTGGCCGGTCGCACCGCCGTCGTCACCGCCGCCGCCGGGGCCGGGATCGGCGGCGCGACCGCCCGCCGCTTCCTGGAGGAGGGCGCCCGCGTCGTGATCGGCGACGCCCACGCCCGCCGGCTGAAGGAGAGCGCGCACGCCCTCGCTGCCGCGTTCGGACCCGACCGCGTCACCCACCTGACCTGCGACGTCACCGACGAGGAGCAGGTGGGTGCCCTCTTCGCACACGCCGAGCAGGCCCACGGCGGCCTCGACATCGTCGTCAACAACGCGGGCCTCGGCGGCACCGCCGAACTCACCGAGATGACCGACGACCAGTGGTCGAAGATCCTCGACGTCACCCTGAACGGGACCTTCCGCTGCACCCGAGCAGCCCTGCGCTCCCTCAAGGCCGCCGGAACCGGAGGAGTTCTCGTCAACAACGCCTCCGTCGTCGGCTGGCGCGCCCAGCGCGGCCAGGCCCACTACGCCGCCGCCAAGGCCGGCGTCATGGCCCTCACCCGCTGCGCCGCCGTCGAGGCCGCCGACTACGGCGTACGCGTCAACGCCGTCGCCCCCAGCCTCGCCATGCACCCGCACCTGGCCAAGGTCACCTCCGCCGAACTCCTCGCCGAACTCACCGGAAGGGAAGCCTTCGGCCGGTACGCCGAACCCTGGGAGGTCGCCAACGTGATCGTCTTCCTCGCGAGCGGCTACTCCTCGTACATGACCGGCGAGGTCGTCCCCGTCAGCAGCCAGCATGCGTGAGCACCTGCGTGAACACGCGGACGGGAGGCGGACAATGGCCGGGTGCCTACCAAGAAGAAGCCCCAGGTGACCCCCACCCCCGAACGGCGGAGCGAACTCCTCGCCACCGCGGCCGAGGTCTTCGCGGCCCAGGGATACAACGCCACCACCGTCCGCCGGATCGCGGACGAGGCCGGGATGCTCGCGGGCAGCCTCTACTACCACTTCGATTCCAAGGAATCGATGATCGACGAGATCCTCTCCACCTTCCTCGACGAGCTCTGGCGCGGCTACGACGCGGTCCTGGAGGCGGGCCTCGGTCCCCGCGAGACCATCGAGGCCCTGGTCACCGAGTCCTTCCGGGAGATCGACCGGCACCGCCCCGCCGTCGCGATCTACCAGAAGGAGTCCAAGCACCTCGCCACCCAGCCGCGCTTCGCCTACCTCGTCGACTCGCAGACGAAGTTCGAGAAGGCCTGGCTCGGCACCCTGGAACGCGGCGTCGCCGAAGGCGTCTTCCGCGACGACCTCGACATCCGCCTCACCTACCGCTTCGTCCGCGACACCGTCTGGGTCGCGGCCTCCTGGTACCGCCCCGGCGGACACCACAGCCCCGAAGAGATCGCCCGTCAGTACCTCTCGACGGTGCTCGACGGAATCGCCCCGCGTACGTAACCGGTAACCGTCCACCCCGAGCGCACCGAGGAGCAGCAGCCATGACCGAGGCCTACCTCGTCGAAGCGGTACGCACCCCCGTCGGACGGCGCGGGGGAGGCCTCGGGGCCGTCCACCCCGCCGACCTCGGCGCGCACGTCCTGAAGGAGCTGATGGCCCGCTCCGGCGTCGACCCGGCGGCCGTCGAGGACGTCGTCTTCGGCTGCCTCGACACCGTCGGACCGCAGGCCGGCGACATCGCCCGTACGTCATGGCTGGCCGCCGGACTGCCCGAGGAGGTCCCCGGCGTCACCATCGACCGCCAGTGCGGCTCCTCCCAGCAGGCCCTCCACTTCGCCGCCCAGGGCATCCTCTCCGGCACCCAGGACCTGGTCGTCGCGGGCGGCACCCAGAACATGACCCAGATCCCGATCGCCTTCGCCTCCCGCCGGGCCGCCGAACCCCTCGGCCTCACCCAGGGACCGTACGCGGGCAGCGAAGGCTGGCGCGCCCGCTACGGCGACGCCCCCGTCAACCAGTTCCACGGCGCCCAGCTGATCGCCGAGAAGTGGGGCATCAGCCGACGGGACATGGAGGACTTCGCCCTCACCTCCCACCACCGCGCGGTCCGCGCCATCGACGAGGGCCGCTTCGCCCGCGAGACCGTCGCGTACGGGAACGTCACCGCCGACGAGGGGCCGCGCCGCGACACCACCCCGCAGAAAATGGCCCGTCTGAAGCCCGTCATGGAGGGCGGCACCATCACCGCGGCCTGCTCCTCCCAGGTCTCCGACGGGGCCGCCGCCCTGCTCATCGCCTCGGAGCGGGCCGTCGCCGACCACGGCCTCACCCCGCGGGCGCGCATCCACCACCTGTCCGTACGCGGCGAGGATCCGATCCGGATGCTCTCGGCCCCGATCCCGGCCACCGCGTACGCCCTGCGGAAGACCGGCCTCACCATCGACGCCATCGACCTCGTCGAGATCAACGAGGCGTTCGCCCCGGTCGTCCTCGCCTGGCTGAAAGAGACCGGGGCGGACCCCGAGCGGGTCAACGTCAACGGCGGGGCCATCGCGCTCGGCCACCCGCTCGGCGCGACCGGAGCCCGGCTGATGACGACCCTGCTGCACGAACTGGAACGCACCGGCGGCCGCTACGGGCTCCAGACGATGTGCGAGGGTGGCGGACAGGCCAACGTCACCATCGTCGAGCGGCTCTGAGGACACCGGCCGTATCCCGGCCCGGCACCGTCCGTACGCCCTCCGGCCAGCCAGGTTTTCCCTCCGGCGGCATGGCGTGATCCACCGCTGGAGGAGAGGACGTGCTAGGGTGTTTCCCGTTGCAGTTTTGGTACCCATGAACTTTATGTGCGCCTGACGGGAATGCTTCCTCAGGCGCTTTATTGTTTTCCGGCTTTCTCCGGGTGGGGCTCAATGCGGCGACTTGGAATTCGTAAAGTGCGGATTCTCGGCACTGCACCTCTTTTAGGAGAATGACATGGCTACTGGAACCGTGAAGTGGTTCAACTCGGAAAAGGGCTTCGGCTTCATCGAGCAGGACGGCGGCGGCGCCGACGTCTTCGCCCACTACTCCAACATCGCCACCTCGGGCTTCCGTGAGCTCCAGGAGGGCCAGAAGGTCTCCTTCGACGTCACGCAGGGCCAGAAGGGCCCGCAGGCGGAGAACATCGTCCCGGCCTAATCGCCGGACGCGTACCTCGCTGACCGGGGCCCGCACCGTGAAGGTGCGGGCCCCGGTTTGTGCTGTCCGAGCAACAACCCGTTTCGTGCGCACATCCTGGGGGCGCATCACAGACGGCCGGGCCGGCACATCGCAGTAAACCCACTCGGCAGTTGCCCAGGAATCCCCCAGGAGGGCAATTCCGTATGACTCGCTCAGAACGCCAGGACCGCACCCCCCGCTCGCGCCCGGCCCGAGGCCGTGGCCAGGGCACGGGTGCCCAGGCACCGTCGAACAGCCGGGGCGGCGCTCCCCGCGCCAAGGCCCAGGGCTCCAAGGCCCCGGCCCGTCGCCGCGCCACCCCGCCGCAGGGCGAGTTCGCCCTGCCGGAGACGGTGACGCCCGCACTGCCGTCCGTCGACGCCTTCGCCGACCTGGACATGCCCGCCGCGCTGCTGAAGACCCTCGCCGCGCAGGGCGTCACCGAGCCGTTCCCGATCCAGGGCGCGACCCTGCCGAACTCGCTGGCCGGCCGCGACATCCTCGGCCGCGGGCGCACCGGCTCCGGCAAGACGCTCGCCTTCGGCCTCGCGCTGCTGGCCCGCACCGCCGGCCGCCGCAGCGAGCCGCGCGCCCCGCTCGCCATGGTCCTCGTCCCCACCCGCGAGCTGGCCCAGCAGGTCACCGACGCGCTGACCCCGTACGCGACCGCCGTGAACCTGCGCATGGCCACCGTCGTCGGCGGCATGTCGATCACCAAGCAGTCCGCCACCCTGCGGCGCGGCGCCGAAGTGCTCGTCGCCACCCCGGGCCGGCTCAAGGACCTCATAGAGCGCGGCGACTGCCGGCTGGACGAGGTCTCCATCACCGTCCTCGACGAGGCCGACCAGATGGCCGACATGGGCTTCATGCCGCAGGTCGTCGCCCTGCTCAAGCAGGTCGAGGCGGACGGGCAGCGGATGCTGTTCTCCGCGACCCTCGACAAGAACATCGACCGGCTCGTGAAGATGTTCCTCACCGACCCGGTCGTGCACTCCGTCGACCCGTCCGCCGGTGCGGTCACCACGATGGAGCACCACGTGCTCCACGTCCTGGACGAGACCGACAAGAAAGCCGTCGCCACGAAGATCGCCGCCCGCGAGGGCCGGGTGATCATGTTCGTCGACACCAAGCGCGCCGCCGACCGCTTCGCCAAGCGGCTGCTCGCCAGCGGTGTACGGGCGGCCGCCCTGCACGGCGGGCGCTCCCAGCCGCAGCGCAACCGGACGCTGGACCAGTTCAAGAACGGACAGGTCACCGCGCTCGTCGCGACGAACGTCGCGGCCCGCGGCATCCACGTCGACGACCTCGACCTGGTCGTCAACGTGGACCCGCCGACCGACCACAAGGACTACCTCCACCGCGGCGGGCGCACGGCGCGCGCCGGGGAGTCCGGCAGCGTCGTCACGCTGGTGCTGCCCGAGGAGAAGCGCGAGATGACCCGGCTGATGCAGGACGCGGGCATCGCGCCGCGCACCACGCGGGTCACCTCCAGCGACGCGGAGCTGAGCCGGATCACGGGCGCCCGTGAGCCGTCGGGCGTCGCGATCGTCATCGAGGTGCCGCAGCCGACGCCGCCGAAGCAGCGGACGCGGTCGGGCGGTGCGGCGGGTTCCGGCTCCGGCAACGGGGGCGCGGTGCGCTCCGGTAGCCGGGGACGCGGGCGGCGCGGCGCCGGCGGTGCAGGCGGCAGCGGTGGCGGTGCCGGCGCTCAGGGCGGTGGCGGCGCGGCGCGTTCCGCCGGGGGCGCACGCTCCGGTGGCGCGGGTCGCTCCGCCGGCGCGGGTCGCTCCGGCGCGCCTGCGCGGGGGCGCCGGGCCGCGTAAGGCCGTCCCCGGCCGTCCGGCGATTCGCGAGGGCCGACGCCACTTCAAGCCGTCCGGCGGTTGAGGACCGAGGTCCGGGGCAGAGTCCCGAAAGTCCCGGCCCGGTCGCCGGGTGCGGGCCGATGTGGGCCTAGGCTTGTCCTCAATCGCCGGACGGGCTGGAATGTGCAGCCCGGTCGCCGGTCGTCGGCCGAAAGACCTGTCCTCAATCGCCGGACGGGCTTGAGTGCGCAGCCCGGTCCAGGGCCGCGCGAGCCGCCTCCGCCTCGGCCAGGATCCGGGCCACCAGCTCCGCCACGCTCGGCAGGTCCTCGATCAGGGCCGCCACCTGGCCCGAGGCCATGATGCCGAGGTCGGTGCGGCCGTCGACCATGGACGCTCTCAGCAGCATCGGAGCGTTCGCCGCCAGCAGCATCTGACTCCAGCTCAGGTCCTTGCCGTGCCGCATCGCCAGGCCGTCGCGGAGCAGGCCCGGCCAGCTCAGGCCGGAGATCCGGCGGAAGCCGGACGCCCGGCGCAGCGCCCGGTACAGGGAGCGCAGCCTGCCCGCACCCTCCAGCTCCGCCACCATCTCCGTACGGAGCATCCGGTGCGGGAGCCCGTCCACCGCCCGGGTCAGCGTGATGTCCCGGACGGTCGCCGCCAGGTAGCGCGCCTTCACCGCGTCCGGGACCGTCGAATCCGAGGTCAGCAGGAACCGGGTGCCCATCGCGACGCCCGCCGCCCCGTACGCCAGCGCCGCCACCAGGCCCCGGCCGTCGTGGAAGCCGCCCGCCGCGACCACCGGGATGTCCACCGCGTCCACGACCTGGGGCAGCAGCACCGTGGTGGCGACCTCGCCCGTGTGGCCGCCGCCCTCGCCGCCCTGCACGATCACCGCGTCCGCGCCCCAGGCCGCGACCTTCTCCGCGTGCCGCCGGGCCCCCACCGACGGGACCACGACCACGCCCGCGTCCTTCAGCTCCGCGATGAGCTCCTTCGACGGGGCGAGCGCGAACGACGCCACCCGCACACCCTCCTCGACGATGATCCGTACGCGTTCCTGGGCGTCCCCCGCGTCCGCCCGCAGATTCACCCCGAACGGCGCGTCCGTCCGGGACTTCACCTCCCGTACGGCCGCCCGCAGTTGAGCCGGTGTCATGGTCGCGGAGGCCAGGATGCCGAGCGCCCCGGCCCGCGCGGTCGCGGTGACCAGGCGGGGGCCCGCCACCCAGCCCATCCCGGTCTGCACGATCGGGTGCCGGACGCCGACCAGGTCGGTCAGGGCGGTGCGCATCAGGCCCTGACCTCCCGGTCCCGGGTGCGGGCCGGGTCGATGACCTCGCGGATCAGGGTGAGTTCGGCGGGGGAGGGGTCGCGGGTGTACGGGACGTCGTCGGGGATCGTGAGCGGGAAGCCCGTCGCTTCGCGGACCGCTTCGACGGTGACGCCGGGGTGGACCGAGGCCAGCCGCATCGAACGGTCGGGCGTCGCGAAGTCGAAGACCCCCAGATCGCTGACGACCCGGGGGATGCGATGGAAGCGGGTGGCCGAGGGGCCCGCCGCCCGCGCGCTGTCGTGGCCGACTCCGCAGACCATGTCGACACGGCTGACGAAGACCCGGGAGGAGTGCCGGGGGATCCAGTAACTCACCGGGTTGTTGAGGGTGTTGACCGGTGCTCCGCGTACGCCCAGCAGTTGCCGGGAGGGCCGTTCCCAGTCGCCGATGCAGGAGATGTTCTGGTTGCCGAAGCGGTCGATCTGGCTCGCTCCCATCATCACGTGCCGCCGCCCCCCGGTCGCCAGCGCCAGATGTCTGCGGTACGGGAGCCAGCCCTCCGCCTCGCCGTTGGGGCCGACGAGCGTCGCCTCGCCGTCCGTGAGCAGCAGCTCGGGGGCGAAGGTCAGCCGGGCCAGCCGCGCGCCGACGGACGGCACCGCGCCCATCGGGCTGGCCAGGATCTCACCGTCGCCCCGCCAGGCCTCCGCGCAGGCGATCACGCAGTACTCCGCACGGGTCGCGGCTTCGGTGGCTCTCCGGCCGCCGGGTGCGTTCATTTCTGCTCCTCGTGCCAGGTGCGGACCGCCTGCTGGTAGCCCTTCTCGTCACCGTCCGGCGGCAGGAAGCGCGCCGCGAACTCCGCCCAGGCCGCAGGGTCCGCCGCCGCGGCCGCGTACGCCTTCTGGAACGGCTCGTCGCGCGGATGGTCGGGGACGCACGAGGTGAAATGCGCCCCGCCCGGCGTCTCCACGACACCGGTGACGCAGTGCCGTTGGACGAGGAGGGTCTGCGGGGCGGTGGAGTTCGCCGTCAACTCGACTGTCTCCACCAGGCGTTCGCAGGAGACATAGGCCGCGTCCGCCGCCTCGCAGAACAGGTCGTCGAAGTACGGGTCGGGGCCCAGGTACTGGCCGTTGCCGAGCCGGTCCGCCCGGTTGAGGTGGACCAGCGCCGCGTCCATCCGCAGGGCCGGCATCGCCACGAACTCCTCGCCGTCCTCGTACGGTGAAGTCACCGTACGCAGCTTCGGGTTGACCCGCATCACGTCCGAGCCGATGCCCGCGCGCACCGGCAGGAACGGCAGCCGGTTCGCCGCCGCGTGCAGCCCCCACATGAACATCGCCTCGTCGATCTCCGTCAGTGCGAACGCCCCGCGCTGCCGGGCCGCCCGGTAGTGCGGCTCCAGCGGAATGGAGTCGAGCGTCACGAACGCCGTGACCAGGCGCCGGATCCGGCCCGCCGCGGCCAGCAGCCCCACGTCCGGGCCGCCGTAGGAGATCACCGTGAGATCGGTGACGGGCGACCGGAGCAGCGCCCTGACCAGGGCCATCGGCTTGCGGCGCGACCCCCAGCCGCCGATCCCGACCGTCATGCCGCTGCTCAGCCGGTCGACGACCTCCTCGGGTGTCATCGTCTTGTCGCGCACATGAGGGGGAGTGGTCACGGTTCAGGCCTCCTTGCCGAAGGTGTCGCGGACCCGGGCGGCGGTCCCGGCGAGGTTCGCCTCGAAGGTGAACCCCTGCTCGAAGCGGTAGCTGCGCTGTACGTCGACGGGGTCGATGCCGTTCAGGGCGGCCTTGGCCAGGCGCAGCAGGTGACCGTCCTTGGCGGCGATCTCCGCTGCCAACTCCAGTGCGCAGTCCAGGAGTTCCGTGGTCGGCACCACACGCCATACCGAGCCGTGGGCGAGGAGTTCGGCGGCCGTGACCGTGCGCGAGGTGTAGTACAGCGTGCGCATCAGGTGCTGCGGGACCAGTCGGGCCAGGTGCGTCGCGGCGCCGAGCGCGCCCCGGTCCAGCTCCGGCAGACCGAAGACGGCGTCCTCGCTCGCCACGATCGCGTCGGCGTTCCCGACGAGCCCGATGCCGCCGCCCAGACAGAAGCCCCGTACCGCCGCGACGACCGGGACCTCGCACGCGTACACCGCCGCGAACGCCTCGGCGCAGCCCCGGTTGGCGCCGATCAGGGCGCTGTGCCCCGGATCGCGCCGCAGCTCCTTGATGTCGACGCCCGCGTTGAAGCCGCGCCCGGCGGCGGCCAGGACGACGCAGCGCACCTCCGGATCGCGGCCCGCCGCCCGGACGGCGTCGGCCAGGTCGTACCAGCCCTGTACGGGAAGCGCGTTGACGGGCGGGTGGTCGACGGTGACGACGCGGACGCCGTCGGCGGGGTGCGCGGTGGAGACAGTCATCGAAGGATCAGCTACCTTTCCACCAAACATTTGTTAGGTGGACGGTAGCAGTCACGCCCCCGCCCGCCAACCGGTCCCACTTCCAAGGGAGATGAGATGACCTCACCCTCTGCTGCCGGACTCTGCGCGGGCCGGGTCGTCGCCGTCACGGGCGCCGGGCGGGGACTCGGCCGGGCCCACGCCCTGGCCTTCGCCGCCGAAGGAGCGCGGGTCGTCGTCAACGACCTCGGCGTCGGACCGGACGGCAACGGGGACTCCACCGGCCCGGCCCGGGAGGTCGTCGACGAGATCGTGGCGGCGGGCGGCGAAGCCGTCGTCCACGGCGGCGACATCGCCACCGCCGAGGGCGCGGCCTCCCTGCTCACCACCGCCGTGGAGGCATTCGGCCGCCTCGACACCCTGGTCAACAACGCGGGCTTCCTGCGTGACCGGATGCTCGTCAACCTCGACGAGGACGACTGGGACGCGGTGATGCGGGTCCACCTCAGGGGCCACTTCCTGCCCCTCAAGCACGCCGCCGCCCACTGGCGGGCCGAGGCGAAGGCGGGCCGCCCACCGGCCGCCCGGGTGATCAACACCAGCTCCGGCGCCGGACTCCTCGGCAGCGTCGGCCAGGCCAACTACGCCGCCGCCAAGGCCGGAATCGTCGCCCTGACCCTGGTCGCGGCGGCCGAGCTGGGCCGGTACGGGGTCCACGTCAACGCCCTCGCCCCCGCCGCCCGCACCCGGATGACCGAGCAGACCTTCGCCGAGGCGATGGCGGCCCCGGGGGCGGGCGAGTTCGACGCGATGGACCCCGCGAACGTCTCGCCCCTCGTCGTCTGGCTCGGCTCCGCCGCGAGCGAGGGGGTGACGGGCCGCGTCTTCGAGGCCGAGGCGGGCCGCATCACCGTCATGGAGGGCTGGCGCCCCGGCCCCACCGACGACCGGGGCGCGCGCAGGTCCCCGGCCGGGGCGGGCGAAACGGTGCGCCGACTGCTGGCGGACGCGGAGGAGCCGGGGCGGGTCCATGGGGCGTCCTAGGGGTAGCCCATGGGCTGGCCCGCAGTCCGCGGCGGGCGCGCGACGACAGCTACGGCATCTCGCCGCGTTGGCGGGACAGCCGTCCGCGTGCGTCCAGTACGGGACAGCCGTCCGCGTGCGTCCAGTACGGGACAGCCGTCCGCGTGCGTCCAGTACGGAACAGCCGTCCGCGTACCGGAACGCCCGTCCGCGTGCATCCAGTACCGGAACAGCCGCGTACATGCCAGTAGGCGAATGCCCCTCCGTCGTGCGACGCGCGTCGTGCGACGCACCGCACCGGACGCCGCGCCCTGTCCGGCCCCGACCCGCCGGACACCCCCACGGCTCCGGCCCGGACCGCTGACGCCCCGCGCAAATCGGGTGGCGCGGCCCGGCCGCGGGCGGTGAGGATCGCCGTATGCGCATCTTCCTGGAGACCGACCGGCTCGTCCTCCGCCCGGTCACGGCCGCCGACGCCCCCGACCTCCTCGCCCTCGACAACGACCTCGCCGTCATGCGGTACATCAACGGCGGCCGGCCCACCAGCCCCGAGGACCTCCGGGACCGGACCCTGCCAAGGCTCCTCCACGACCACCCGTGCACCGGGACCCGCGGATTCTGGGCCGCCGAGGAGAAGACCACCGGCGCGTTCCTCGGCTGGTTCGAGCTCCGGCCGCTGGACGATCACGACCCCGCCGTAGCCGAGCTCGGCTACCGGCTGAACCGGGCCGCCTGGGGCCTCGGTTACGCCACCGAGGGGGCGCGGGCCCTGGTGGACAAGGGGTTCGCGGACCTCGGGGTCCAGCGGATCACCGCGAACACCATGGCGGTCAACACGGGATCCCGGCGCGTGATGGAGAAGGCGGGGCTGACCTTCCTGCGGAACTACACCGAGGACTGGCCGGAGGCCATCGAGGGCTCCGAGCACGGCGAGGTCGAGTACGTACTCACGCGTGAGGCGTGGGAGCGCGGCCGGTAGGGACCCGGGCCCGGAACTACTCCGGCCGCGCCAGCAGGGACGCGATCTCCCCGTGTCCCAGGTGCTGGTCCATGCCCGCCGACGCCACCCCGTCCCGGAGCACCTCCACCGCCATCGTCTCCTCACCGTCCCTCCGGTCGCGGAGCGTCACCGTCTCGATGCCGGAGCCGTACGCCTCCTCCAGCTGCCGCCGCAACTCCCGCTCCGGATCGAGTGCGGCGATGCGCCGCGCCTCCGCCAGCGCGAGGGCGACCACGGGCTCCTGTCCCTCGCCACCCGCGCCGTGCGCGAGCAGCGCCCATACCGTCCGCAGGGATCCGCGCCGCGCCGCCGACACCAGCATCGCCTCCCCCTGAGGGCCAGGCAGCAGCGGGTCCGCGCCCCGGGCGAGGAGCAGTTCCACCGTCGGGGCGTGCCCCAGGCCGACCGCCCACCGCAGCGCCGTGAAGCCGAACTCCTCGCGCAGATCCGGCCGGGCCCCGGCGGACAGCAGCGCCTCCACCACCTCGGTGTGCCCGCCGCACGCCGCCCCGCACAGCGGCAGATCGCTCGCCCCGGGGCCGCTCGCCCGGTCGGGGTCGGCCCCCGCGACGAGCAGCAAGCGCACCGCTCCCACGCGGTCCTGGACCGATGCCAGATAGAGCGCGGTCGTGCCCTCCTCGTCGCTCGTCTCGGCGCGCGCCCCCGCGCGCAGCGCCCGTACGACCGCGTTCTCGTCCTCGTACAGCGCGTCGAACAGGCGTGGTTCGTCCCTGATCGGCTCGTTCGTCATGCTTCGATCCTACGGTGGGCCGCTGACAACGCCCGTGCTCAGGTGTCGCATTCCAGGGCGGTCCGGCACAGCCCGCAGCGCGCGGTGAGCCGGCCCCGGACGGGGACCCGGATGCGCTGGTGGCAGGTGGGGCAGGGGAAGGAGACGCGCAGTCCCTGGCCGCCGGTCTCGAAGGCGTACGCGACGTTCGGATCCGGGCCGGCGCCGGGATGGTCCTGGGTGTAGCGGCGGTCCTTGGCGTAGCGGCGGCGGCCCGCCCAGCCGGCGGCGGTCAGCGGGGGTCTGCGCAGATCCTGTAGTGCCCGCTCCCGCCCCTTGGTGTACGCGGTGTACGCCTGGGGGCTGGTGAACCACGGGGAGGGGTCCTCGCCGAAGGCGAACGCCCGCTTGGCCAGGACGTATCCGAACTCCTCCGGGGTGAGATAGCCGAGCTTCTGCCGGGACACGGCGTCCTCCCGGAACGCGTCCAGCAGCAGCCAGCCCGCGCCGAGGTAGGCCGTCGTCGTGTCGGTGAGGATCTCGTTGGCGGGGGTCCCGGGGAACTCCAGGCCGAGCCGGTGCAGCAGCACATGGGTGATCTCGTGCGCGAGCGCCGCCCCGATGTCCCTGCGGTGGGTGCGGAAGCGGTCGTTGAGCTCGATGAAGTACTCGGGGCCCGCGGCGAGTTCCACGCTCGCCGCGTGCTCCATCGCCCGGAAGCCGACGATCATGCGGGCCTCGGGCAGATGGAGGTGCTGGACCAGGGAGCGTGCCACCCGCTGGGCCCCCAGGTGCAGATCGTCCTGGTCCGCGAACGCGGCGTCGGCGGGCGCGAGGCTCGTGGCGTAGGTGTGGACGCCGTCCGCGGAGAGCCTCCGGTAGAGCGCGGTGATGGCGGAGCGGACCGTGTCCAGATGCGGAAAGCCATGGACGACGGGTGCGCCCGGAGGGCCGTTCGCCACGTCGGAACCCCCATCCACGTCGGAACCCCATCCACGACGGTCGACGGACCTCCACTGTATGCCGGGCCGGGCGGCGGGCCCGGAAGGGTCCTGAAAGCCTCCGGTGGTCCTGGCTGAAAAGTGCGCCTTGTGGCAGCGGTCACCGGTGCCGATAATCAGATCGTCTTGACGGGTACATGACTAATTTGGCTTCGGCGTCGGAGGACGTCACCCCGCCGGGACGTGTGTGCCGGACCACGCAACCCCACAGCTGTACGGGGATTCCTGCGCAACGACGCTGCACGGCAACCTCCCACAGCGACCCCCACACGGATTCCCCCCACGAATCCGCACCCGCCCCCACGCGAACTGCCCCCACGCCCCCCACGCGAATTTCCCCCACCCCCCACGAAATCCCCCCACGAAAGAAGGCATCCGTGAAGCTTCTGAGCGCGCTGAAAAGGTGTTCCGTCGCCATAGCCGCCGTCGCCCTCGCGACCGTCAGTCTCCAGCCCGCCTCCGCGGCCCCCCAGCCGATCGTCGGCGGCGAACGCGCCGAACAGGGCGAGTTCCCCTTCATGGTCCGGCTCTCCATGGGCTGTGGCGGATCGCTCTACGCCCAGGACATCGTCCTCACCGCCGCCCACTGTGTGGACGGTTCGGGCAACGACACCTCGATCACGGTCACCGGCGGTGTCGCCGACCTCCGGTCGCCCGACGCCATCAGGGTGAAGTCCACCAAGGTCCTCCAGGCCCCGGGCTACAACGGCACCGGTAAGGACTGGGCGCTGATCAAGCTCGCCCGGCCGATCGACCAGCCCACCCTGAAGATCGCCACCGACAGCACCTACGACGAGGGCATCTTCACCGTCGCCGGCTGGGGCGCCGACCGCGAGGGCGGCAGGCAGCAGCGCCACCTGCTGAAGGCCGACGTCCCGTTCGTCTCCGACGCCGACTGCCGGAGCGCGTACTGGGACCTCGTCCCCGGAGAGGAGCTGTGCGCCGGCTTCCTCGACACCGGCGGCGTCGACAGCTGCCAGGGCGACTCCGGCGGCCCGATGTTCCGCAAGGACGACGCCGACGAGTGGATCCAGGTCGGCATCGTCAGCTGGGGCCGGGGCTGCGCCCGCCCGGACTACCCGGGCGTCTACACCGAGGTCTCGCACTTCGCGGCCGGCATCGCCTCCGCGGCCGACTCGCTCTGACCCCGGCCGACTCGCTCTGGCCCCGGCCGGGTAGCTCGCACCGCCCACGGCCGGGCGACCGGCCTGGACCCGGCCTGGACCCGGCCGGGCGACCGGCCTGGACCCGGCCTGGATCCGGATACCGGCCCGGACCCGGACCGGGACACCGGCCCGGACACCGGTTCACCGCATGTCCGGCCGGTGATCACGGCTGAACCACCCCGGGGGTGTCCGTTCGTACGGGCGCCCCCGGACCCAGTTCCACCTGCGGCTCGCCCGCGTCCTCCAGCTCCAGCACCCACACCTCGTTGGCGCCCGCGCGGAGCACCGGACCCGGCACGTACAGGGTCCGCTGCGGGCCCGCCGACCAGTACCGGCCCAGGCAGAAGCCGTTCACCCAGACGAACCCGCGCGTCCAGCCCGGCAGTTCGAGACCCGCGTGAGCGATCCCCGCCGCGCCGGAAGTGTCTGCCGCGCCCGCCACGCCCGAAGTACCCGCCGTGCCTACCGCGCCCTCGATGGTGAACGTCCCCCGGAACAGGCCCGTCCGCCCCGCGTCCCCCGCCCCCGCAGCGGCCGCCACCGGCCCGAACGGGACCGCCGCCACCGCGTCCGCCGCCTCGAAGGCATCCAGCCGCAGCCCCCGGGCCCGTACCCCGTGCAGATACTGCCGCTCGTGCAGCACCCCGCCCGTGACGCCCTTCGGCTCGCCCAGGCGCGGCCCGTAGTTGACCCGGCCCAGTGACTCCACCCACAGCTCGACCTCCGCCGGGCCCGCCACCGGCTCCGGCAGCGTGCCGGACTCCTCGGTCAGCACCCCGGCCCGTACCCCGTCCACGTACACCACCGCCCGGTCCCGCAGACCCGAGGCCCCCAGCGGATACGCCTGGCGCGGCCCCGGCACCGCCACCCGGTAGCGCACCAGGCCCCGGTCCACGCCCAGCTCCTCGAAGGTCGGCGGCACCCCCGACTCCGTCTCCGGACCGCCCAGCGTCTCCAGTACGTCCCCGAGCCCGGCCCACCCGTCCAGCTCCACCCGCACCGGCCCGGCGAGCCCGGCCGGCTCCGGCGGCAGCGCGGGCAACGGACCCTCGGCGTAACCCTCCAGGACCCGCCGGAACAGCCAGAACTTCTCCGTGGCCCGCCCGTACTCGTCGACCGGCGCGTCGTAGTCGTACGACGTCACCGTCGGCTGGAACGACTCGTCCTGCAGCGGACCGGACCGGTTCGCCCCCGCCCAGCCCGCGAAGTTCGTCCCCCCGTGCGCCATGTAGATGTTCACCGACGCCCCGCACTCCAGGATCTCCCGCAGCGCCCCGGCCGCCTGCTCCGGATCCCGCAGCACCGGCCCGGCCCCCCAGTGGTCGAACCAGCCGCACCAGAACTCCATGCACATCAACGGGCCCCTCGGCTGATGCCGGCGCAGCACCTCGAAGCCCTCCCGCGCCCCCGAACCGAAGTTCGCCGTCGCGAGGAGACCCGGCATCGAGCCGCCGGTCAGCATGTGGTCCTCCGGGCCGTCCGACGTGAACAGGGGGACCGTCACCCCGCACTGCCGCAACAGCCCTGCCAGCCACTCCAGATACGCCGCGTCGCTGCCGTAACTCCCGTACTCGTTCTCCGACTGCACGAGGATCACCGGGCCGCCCCGGGACACCTGCCGCTGCACCACCTGCGGCAGCAGCTCCCGGAACCACCGCTCCACCACCGCCCGGTACGCCGCGTCCCGGGTACGCACCCGCCGCCCGAACCGGCCCGTCACCCACACCGGAAGCCCGCCGTTCTCCCACTCGGCGCAGATGTACGGACCCGGCCGCACGATCGCCCACAACCCAGCCCGCCGAGCCGCGTCCAGGAACCGGCCGAGCGCCCCCACATCCCGGCAGTCGCCCTCCCGGGGTTCGTGCAGATTCCACGGTACGTACGTCTCGACGCAGTTCAGCCCCATCGCGGCGAGCATCGCGAGCCGGTGCTCCCACTGCTCCTCGTGCACCCGGAAGTAGTGCAGGGCGCCCGACAGCAGCCGTACGGGCTTCCCGTCGAGCCGGAAGCAGTCGTCCTCCACGGTGAAGTCGGTCATGGTGCTCGTACGCTCCTGTGCTCGGCGGCACCCGCGGCCCTCGGGTGAATTGGTCCGACCACCTTCACCTCTGGCGCGCACCGGGTCCATGGACAAAGATCGCCGTTGATTGGACCCAACGGACCAGCCGGTTGACGGACGCGACGGACCAGCCGGTCCCCGGATGCGACGGACCAGCCGGTTAACGGACACAACGGACCAGCCGGGACGTACGCGACGGACCGGCCGGGAGAGGAAGGACCGCGATGTACCACACCTGGATGCGCTTCTTCACCCCGAGCCCGCTCCACCACCGCCTGGGCCTCGTCTGCCTCGGCGTCGGCCTCCAGCACGGCGCGCTGCCCACCGTCGGACCCCGCACCCTCGACCACCACGTCGCCGTCATCGTCAACTCCGGCACCGGCTGGTTCAAGAGCCCCGACGGCCGCCGCACCCCCGTCACCGGCCCCAGCCTCATCTGGCTGACCCCCGGAACCCCCCACCACTACGGCGCCGACCCCGGCACCGGCTGGGACGAGAGCTTCGTCGACTTCACCGGCCCCACCACCGCCACGTACACCGAACTCGGCTACATCGAGCCCACCCGCCCCCTCGTCCCGCTCTCCGACACCGCCGCCCCCCGCGCGGCGGTCGGACGCATCGTGCGCGCCGCCCGGCGCGGCAACCCCCTCCTGGAGGTGGAGACCGGGGCCGCCGTCCACGAACTCCTCGTCTCCCTGCGCCGTGCCCGCGCCGGCATCGGCCCCGACGGCGACCCGGTGCTCCAGGCGCTGGCCCGCGACGCGTACCAGCCGCTCACCGTCGCCGAGCACGCCTCCCGGCACGGCATGACCCCCGCCGAACTGCGCACCGCCGTACGGCGCGGCGCCGGATGCAGCCCCAAGGACTACCTGCTCGGCATCCGCCTGGGCCGGGCCAAGGAACTCCTCGCCGCCACCGACCTCCCCGTCGCCGCCGTGGCCCGCCGCGTCGGCTACGACGACCCCGCCTACTTCTCCCGGCTCTTCGCCCGCCGCGTCGGCACCGCCCCTGTCCGCTTCCGTGAACAGCAGGGCCGCAGCGTGCCCGGCGGCTGGAGCGACCGGGTGCCCGACCCCGATGACCCGCCGACGATCACCACCTGACAACGGCGGTCCAAGACCCACCGGCGATTGAGGGGCGGCGTCACGGGGCTGGGCACGCCCTCCCCCAAGCTCTCGGCTTCGCTCGAGCAGGGAGGGGCCCCCTCCGGCGTTGTCGTCAATCACCATGGCTCCTTCCCCAAGCTCTCGGCTCCGCTCGACCAGGGGAGACCCCATCTGCCTCAATCCTCCGCCTTGCAGCTGCACGCACCCAGCCCCGCTCCTTCTCCCACCCCCCAATCGCCGGTGGGTCTAAGCTCGCTGACCATGAGTACGAGCGAAATCGACGCGTCCGTCCAGACCGAGCTGAACCGGCTGCGCGAGAGCATCGACAACATCGACGCCGCCGTCGTCCACATGCTGGCCGAGCGCTTCAAGGCCACCCAGCAGGTCGGCCGCCTCAAGGCGGACCACAAACTGCCGCCCGCCGACCCCGCCCGCGAGACCCGCCAGATCGCCCGGCTCCGGCAGCTGGCGCAGAGCGCGAACCTGGACCCGGCGTTCGCCGAGAAGCTGCTGACCTTCATCATCGCCGAGGTGATCCGCCACCACGAGCGCATCGCCGACGAAGCGGGAGACGGCGGCACCGGCCGACGCGCTACGGATTCCGGAGCCTGAACCGCCCTGGGGGCCACCCGCCGAGCCCCCCAGGGCCCCGCGCCCACCCCCGAACGCAGCCCCTCCCTCCACCACCTTCGCGCCTCCCACCGGCCGCCGCCCCCAGCGCAGCGAGCACCACCCCTCCACCCCGCCCACCGCAGACCGGCCCCGTCCGCCCAGGGAGAACCCCACTGCGCCCGCCGCGCCCCGTACGGCAGCATGGGGCCATGTCCGTACTGACGCGCGACGAAGCGCAGACCCGAGCCCAGACCCTCGACGTGGAGCGGTACACGATCGCCCTCGACCTCACCACCGGCGAGGAGACCTTCGACTCCCGCACCGCCATCCGGTTCACCGCCCGCGCGGCCGGAGACACCTTCGTCGAGGTCAAGCCCGCCACCCTGCGCTCGGTCAGCCTCGACGGACAATCCCTGGACCCCGCCCTCCTCGACGGCAACCGCTACCCCCTCACCGGACTCGCCGCCGGCCCCCACGAGCTGCGCATCGACGCCACGATGCACTACTCCCGCACCGGCGAGGGCATGCACCGCTTCACCGACCCCACCGACGGCGAGACCTACGTCTACACCCAGCTGTTCATGGAGGACGTACAGCGCGTCTTCGCCGCCTTCGACCAGCCCGACCTCAAGTCCGTCTTCGCCATCGACGTCACCGCCCCCGAGGGCTGGACCGTCCTCGGCAACGGCGTCGCCGAACACACGGGGGAGGGGCACTGGAGCATCGCCCCCACGCCCCTCGTCTCCACCTACCTCGTCGCGGTCGCCGCAGGACCCTGGCACTCGGTCACCACCGAACACGCCGGACTGCCCTTCGGCATCCACTGCCGCCGCTCCCTCGCGCCGTACCTGGACGCCGACGCCGACGAGATCCTCGACATCACCCGTGCCTGCTACGACCGCTACCACGAGAAGTTCGACGAGCCCTACCCGTTCGACTCCTACGACCAGGCCTTCGTCCCCGAGTTCAACGCGGGCGCCATGGAGAACCCCGGACTCGTCACCTTCCGCGACGAGTTCGTCTACCGCTCCGCCGTCACCCACACCGAGCGCCAGACCCGCGCCATGGTCATCGCCCACGAGATGGCCCACATGTGGTTCGGCGACCTCGTCACCCTGACCTGGTGGGACGACATCTGGCTCAACGAGTCCTTCGCCGAGTACATGGGCTACCAGACGCTCACCGAAGTGACCCTTCCCCGAGCTCTCGACTCCGGCCGAGCAGGGAAGTCCCCGTTCCCCGACACCTGGGTCGACTTCGGCGTCACCCGCAAGGGCTGGGGCTACGACGCCGACCAGCGACCCTCCACCCACCCCGTCGCCCCGGACCCCGACGCCGTCCCCGACACCGCCTCCGCCCTCCTCAACTTCGACGGCATCAGCTACGCCAAGGGCGCCTCCGCACTGCGCCAACTCGTCGCCTGGCTCGGCGAGAAGGACTTCCTGGCCGGCATCAACACCCACTTCGCCCGCCACAGGTTCGCCAACGCCACCCTCGCCGACTTCATCGACAACCTGGCCTCCGCCACCGACCGCGACGTCCACGCCTGGGCCGAGCAGTGGCTGCGCACCACCGGCATCGACACCCTCACCGCCGAGACCGGCACCCCCGAGCCCTCCTCGCCCGCCGAGCTCGCAGCGAACGGCAGCGGCAACGGAAGAGGTGACGGCAGCGGCAGTGGACAGTCCTGGTCCCTCGCCGTCACCCGCGACGGCTCCCGCCCCCACCGCGTCACCGTCGGCGCCTACGACCACGCCCTCAACACCCAGGCCGGCCCCGGCCACCTCGCCCTGCGCGACCGCTTTGACATCGACCTGCCCGGCGACGGGACGCCCACGGTCCGCCCCGGCCGCCGCCCCGCCCTCGTCGTCCTCAACGACGGCGACCTCACCTACGCCAAGATCCGCCTGGACACCGCCTCCTGGGACACCGTCCTGACCGGTCTCTCCGGCATCCCCGACGCACTCACCCGGGCCGTCCTCTGGAACACCGCGCGCGACATGGTCCGCGACGCGCAGCTCCCTCCCGCCACCTACCTCGCGACCGTCCGCACGCACCTCCCGCACGAGACCGACCTCGCGCTCGTCCAGGGCGTCCTGTCCTTCGCCGCCGGCCAGGTCGTCGACCGTTACGTCGTTCCCGAGGACCTGCCCGCCGCCCGCGCCACCCTCACCGACCTCTGCCGCGACCTCATCCGCCGCACCGAGGACGGCTCACAGCCGGGCCTGCGCCTCATCGCCGTACGCCACTTCATCGACGCCGCCACCCAGCCCGACACGCTCCGCAGCTGGCTCGACGAAGGCACCGTCCACGGCGGACCCGAACTCGACCCCGAACTGCGCTGGCGCATCCTCACCCGGCTCGCCGCCCTCGGCGCCACCGACGAGACCGCCATCGCCGCCGCGCTCGAAGCCGACCCCAGCGCCACCGGCCGCGAGGGCGCCGCCCGCTGCCGAGCCGCGCTGCCCACCGCCGAGGCCAAGGCCGCCGCCTGGGACGCCCTGTTCACCGACGACACCCTGTCCAACTACCTCTTCACCGCCACCGCCCAGGGCTTCTGGCAGCCCGGCCAGGAAGAACTCCTCGGCCCGTACGTGTCCCGCTTCTATCCGGAAGCCATCGCCCTCGCCGCCCGCCGGGGCCCCGCCATCGCCGAGGCCGCCGGACGCCACGCCTTCCCCGCGTACGCCATCGACCCCATGAGCCTCGGCACCGGCATCCGCGCCCTGGAGGACCCGGACCTCATCCCGGCCCTGCGCCGCAAGCTCGTCGACCAGCTCGACGACCTGCGCCGCGCCCTCGCCGTACGATCGGCCGTCGCCCTCGCCGACTGACCCGTACGCGTACGGTCGCGGGGCGAGGACCGCTCCCCGCCCCGCGACCGTACGGAACACGGCAGGGGGGCCGGCCGGTCCCGCCGGGCGGCCGTAGCGGAACCCGGCACCGTACGGAGGCGGATCAGCCGCTGCCGCCCGCCCCGCCGTCGATGTCGTCGTCCGGGGCGTCGTCCCCGGAGCCGCCCGTCGCCCGCAGGTCGGCGAGCAGTTCCGCCTGGCCCGCCAGCACTCCGGACAGAATCTTCCGCGCGACGCGCAGCAGCTCAGCCACTCCAGGATCGGCCAGCGTGTAATGGACCGCCGAGCCCTCCCGCCGGGCCGTCACCAGACCGGCGCGGCGCAGCACGGCCAGCTGCTGCGAGAGATGGGCGGCCTCGACCCCCACCTCGTTCAGCATCTCCGAGACCGCGCGCTCACGCTCACTGAGCAGTTCGAGCACCCTGATCCGGACCGGATGCCCCAGCGTCTTGAAGAACTCCGCCTTCAATCGGTACAGCGGCGTACTCACCGGCGGGGCCCCGTTCCGCACGCCGGGAACCCGGCACACCACAGCTGACCAGAACTCTTCTCCATGGGTTCATCCTCGCGCCTTCGCACCACGAGGATGAACCCGGGGACCGGCCGGGTCAGGCCTTCTTCAGGAACTCGGTCCGCAGCACGAGCCCCTTGACCTTCTTCGTGTTGCACTCGATCTCACCGGCACGACCGGTGAGCCGGATGTTCTTCACCAGCGTGCCGCGCTTGAGCGTCTCCGACGTTCCCTTGACCTTCAGATCCTTGACCGTGGTCACGGAGTCACCGTCCGCCAGTACGGTCCCGTTACTGTCCTTCACGACGATGTCGCTCATGGTGCGTTCCTGCCCTTCTCCACCCGGTACAGCTCTTGCACCGGACATTCCTCAACGATCACGGGACCCGCCGCCCCGCCGCAGCGGAAGCGTTATCCAGATACTCTTGCCGCCCTCGTCGACATCGCCCCGCACCACCGCGCTGCCGCCCAGACCATGGGTCAGCTCCATCACGGTCGCCAGACCCCGGCCCGGCGCTATTCCGGCGGACGCGAACAGGGCCGGCCGGTACGGATGGCGGTCGTGCACACCGAACGCGAACGTGTCAGGACCGCCCGCGAACAGGACCGTCACGTTCGGCGAGAGCACCGCCGCGTGGCGCACACTGTTGGCCACCAGCTCGCTGAGGATCAGCAGCGCCGGATTCCGGCATGGATCCTGCGGCCCCACCCCCCACTCCGCCAGCACCTGCTCGGCGGTCTCCCGGGCGATGCGCACGGCCGCCCCCATCGCGGGCAGCGTCACCACATGCCGGTACGGAAACGAGTCCGGCGGTGTGATCATCGGGCGGGCTCCCCGGCCAGGAGCGCCACGGCCGCCACCATCGGACCGGCGGGCAGGTCACGGCGCGGAGCGCGGGTCATGGCCGCGCCCGAAGCAACTCCAGGCCCTTGATGCGCACCGGATGCCCGAGCATCCGGAAGAACTCTGCCTGGGCCTGATGCAGGGGGACCGGCACGGCGGGGCCTCTCCTCGGCACGGAATGACCCTCACAGCATGTAGTGAATTGCAGAAATTCGCAATTCACTCATTGGGTGGCGGTGGGGGAGCGCTTGAGTGGTAGCGGGACACCGCTCGGGCGACAGCGGGAGAGGCCGCCGGCGGGAGACCGCTGAGCAACAACGGGAGAGGCCGCCCCGGCCTTCGGGTACGCCTCCGACTCGGCCCCGGCCCCGGCTGTGTCTTCGACCTGGCCCCGGCCCCGCCCACGCCTTCGACTACGCCTTCCGGCCCCGGCCCCGCGTCTTCGACCTGGCCCCGCCCACGCCTTCGACCCGGCCCCGGGTACGGCTCCGGGTCCGCCCCCGCCCCCTCCGTACACCCATCCAACAACCGCACACCCCTACCATCCCCAGCCTCCCCGGCCGGGCCACACCGGCCGCCAGTACCCCTTTCGAGTTCAGATCGTTGGGCTCTTCGGCCGCGCCACCCGAAACCCGGGACAAGCTGGCATGTCCACCCCCGCGCACCCGAAGGACCACCCCACCCATGCCCACCCCGCCCCTCGCCGGAGGCACCGCAGGCCCCGCCGCACTGCGCCCCCTCATCGACACCGTCCTCACCGCACTCCACGACGGCGCGGCCCTCCGCGGCGGCCCCCTCCCCGCCGGCGGACCCGACACCGTCACCCCCCGCACCCGCACCGCCGCCCACCCCCTCATCCCCGACCACGGCACCGGCGCCCACCAAGCCCTGCGCTCCCTCGTCACCGCCCTCACCGCAGGCGCCGCCGACCCCGCCCACCCCCACTGCGCCGCGCACCTCCACACCCCGCCCCTCGCCCTGGCCGCCGCCGCCGACCTCGCCGCCAGCGCCCTCAACCCCTCCATGGACTCCTGGGACCAGGCCCCCGCCGCCTCCGCCCTCGAAGCCGACCTCACCAGCGCACTCGCCACCGAGATCTACCCCGACGCCCCCTCACCCGACGCCGTCATCACCACCGGCGGCACCGAAGCCAACCAACTCGCCCTGCTCCTCGCCCGCGAACGCCACGGCCCCGTACAGACCGTCTGCGGCGCCAACGCCCACCACAGCATCGCCCGCGCCGCCTGGCTCCTCGGCCTCCCCGAACCCGTCGTCGTACCCGCCCCCACCGGCACCCTCGACCTCGCCGCCCTCGACGAAGCCCTCACCGAACTCCACCGCCCCCTCCTCGTCGTCGCCACCGCCGGAACCACCGACACCGGCGAAATCGACCCCCTCGACGCCATCGCCGACCTCTGCGCCACCCACGGCGCCGAACTCCACATCGACGCCGCCTACGGCGGCCCCCTCCTCTTCAGCCCCACCCACCGCACCCTCCTCCACGGCCTCGACCGCGCCCACAGCGTCACCCTCGACCTGCACAAACTCGGCTGGCAACCCGCATCCGCCGGCCTCCTCGCCGTCCCCGAACGCCACCACCTCACCCCCCTCCACCACCACGCCCCCTACCTCAACGCCGACGACGACACCGAAGCCGGCCTCCCCGACCTCCTCGGCCGCTCCCTGCGCACCACCCGCCGCCCCGACGCCCTCAAGATCGCCGTCACCCTCCAGGCCCTCGGCCGCACCGGGCTCGCCGACCTCCTCGACCGCACCCTCGCCACCGCCCACCACCTCGCCGACCTCATCACCAAGACCCCCACCCTCGACCTCTACGACCGCCCCACCATCAGCACCGTCCTCTTCCGCCCCACCGGAACCGACGACCACACCGTCGCCACCGTCCGCCGCACCCTCCTCCAACGCGGCCACGCCGTCCTCGGCCGCGCCCACGCCGAAGGCCACCTCTGGCTCAAGGCAACCCTCCTCAACCCCCACACCACCCCCCAGGACCTCCAAGCACTCCTGGACCTCGTCACCGGCGCCACCGCCGCTCCCGTCACCGGCGCCACCGCCGCTCCCGTCACCGGCGCCACCGCCGCTCCCCTCACCGGCACCACCCCCGACCCCCTCACCCGCCCGCCCGCCACCCCCGGCAGCGCACCCCACCCCACCCCTCACCCCACGGAAGGCGACACCCCGCGATGACCGACCGGCCCGCCCCCGCCCCCGACCAGCCACACGACCTCGTCGGCATCGGCATCGGCCCCTTCAACCTCTCCCTCGCCGCCCTCGCCCACACCATCCCCGCGAGCACCGACGACCCCCGCCCCCTCGCCGCGACCTTCTACGAACAACGCCCCGCCTTCCACTGGCACCCCGGCCTCCTCCTCGACGGCGCCAGCCTCCAAGTCCCCTTCCTCGCCGACCTCGTCACCCTCGCCGACCCCACCAGCCCCTGGAGCTTCCTCAGCTACCTCCGCACCCGCGACCGGCTCTTCCCCTTCTACTTCGCCGAGCGCTTCCACATCCAGCGAGCCGAATACGACGCCTACTGCCGCTGGGTCAGCGAACAACTCCCCGGCCTCCACTTCGGCCACCAGGTCGACGCCGTCCGCTGGAACACCGACCGCGCCCTCTTCGAAGTCGACTTCACCCAACTCGACCGCGACGGCGAAGCCGAAGCCCTCGGCCGCGCCCACACCCGCCACATCGCCCTCGGCATCGGCACCGAACCCTTCGTCCCCGAACCCCTCAAACCCCTAGCCGAAGCCGAAACCGTCCCCGTACTCCACTCCGCCGACTACCTCCGCCACCGCGAACGGCTCCTCACCGCCGAACACATCACCGTCATCGGATCCGGCCAGTCCGGCGCCGAGATCTTCCTCGACCTCCTGCGCGCCCGCCCCGAAGGCGCCGAGAAGATCCACTGGCTCGCCCGCACCCAGGCCTTCGCCCCCATGGAGTACTCCAAACTCGGCCTCGAACACTTCACCCCCGACTACAGCCGCTACTTCCACGCCCTCCCCGAATCCGCCCGCGACGAACTCGTCCCCCGCCAATGGCAACTCCACAAAGGCATCGACGCCGACACCATCGCCGCCATCCACGACGAGCTCTACCGCCGCACCCTCCACGGCGGCTGGCCCGACGCCACCCTCACCCCCGGCGTCCACGTCCGCACCGCAGGCCGCGTCGCCAACACCCGCGTCGAACTCCACCTCGAACACACCCAGCAAGGCACCCGCTCCCGCCTCACCACCGACGCCGTCATCCTCGCCACCGGCTACCGCGAACGCCCCCTCGACGCCATCCTCGGCGGCCTCGACCCCTACCTCCACCGCGACGCCTCCCACCGCCCCCGCATCGACGACCACTACCGCCTGATCCTCGACCACGCCGTCACCGGACACGTCTACGTACAGAACGCCGAACGCCACACCCACGGAGTCGGCGCCCCCGACCTCGGACTCGCCGCCTGGCGCAGCGCCACCATCCTCAACAACCTCACCGGCGCCAACCCCTACCCCCTCCCCGAACGCACCGCCTTCACCACCTTCGGCCTCACCCCCCAGCCGCCGAGAGTCCCCGCCCAGGCCCCCGCCCTCGTCCCCCTCAGCCAGTACATCTGACCCCGCACAACAAACGGCCCGGGCCCCCACCGACGGGAGACCCGGGCCGAACAGACAGCACACCCCACAGAGCGCAAACGGTTACGGGAACACCGGCGCACCGTCACGCGTCAGCCGCCAACCCACCGAAGCGAACACCGCCGGATCCACCGACCCCTTCTCCCGCACCCACCCGATGATCGTGTTCCGGATCTCGTCCGAATCCGCCCACAACTGCCGCGCACCCGGCACATGCGGGAAGTTCCCCCCACCGCTCGCCCGGTAGTTGTTCACCGCGAACACGAACCGCGCCGCCGGATCGATCGCCTTCCCCTCGAAGGACAGCCCCACGATCCGCGAACCCACCGGCCGCGCGATATCGATGTCGTAGCTCACTCCCGACACCGCGTCGTAGTTGTAGTCCGGAATCCCGTCCGCGTTCGTCAGCTTCGCCGTGTCCACCGGACCACCCGCCGGCGTCCGCACGTAATACCGCGCCGAATACTCCAGATAGTCCTTCAACTGCGCACCCGTGAGCAGCCGCGCCTCCAGCGTGTTCTCGAACGGATACAGCCCCGCCGCGTCCCTGATCGTCACATCACCGGCCGGAATTCCCGCCGCACGCGAGAAACACGAGGCCTGCGACAGCACCGGCAACGACCCGTACTCACCGCCCGCCAGCGCCGCCTTCACCGTCTCCGTCTGCACCTGGTTGATCAGGTCGATGATCGGCTCGTCCTTCCACGGCGCGGCCGCCGTCGACATCGCCACCACCGACGTCCCGATGACCTGATTGACGTACTCCACCACCTTGCGGTGCTCCGACCGCAGCAGCGACGTCACCTTCCGGTCCTCCGGCACCGTGTTGGAGTTCAGCACCCGCGAACCGGCCTTCTCGACCGTCCAGCGGCCCCTCTCCCACACCAGGTCGAAATCGAACAGCGTCAGCCGCTGCCCCCACTTCGCCGGCTCCGAGAGCACGACCCGCTTCCCCGTCTCCTTGTTCGTCACGAAGTGCTCGGCGATCTCCACATGCGCGTGCCCCACCAGAATCGCGTCGATCCCCGGCACCTGCTCCGCCACCAGCGCCGCCGCGTTCTCCACGTACGGCAGCTGATCCCCCCACGACGACGTCCCCGAAGAACCCGAATGCGCGGAAACGATCACCACGTCCGCACCCATCGACCGCAGCTTCGGCACCCACTTCGCCGCCTGCTCCTCCAGCCCCGGGAACACCATCTTCCCGCCCACATTCGCCTTGTCCCAGATCGCGATACCGGGATTCGTCAGCCCCAGCACCGCCACCCGCACATCACGCCCGCACGGCGTCCGCATCCGCTTGATGACATACGGAGCGAACGCCGGCCGCAACGTCCTCGCGTCCAGCGCATTCGCCCCCAGCAGCGGAAAATCACACTGCTCCTCGAACTTCCGCAGCACCGGAATGCCGTAATTGAACTCGTGATTCCCCAGCGCCGCCGCGTCATAACCGATCGCGTTCATCGCCCGCGCCATCGGATGCACCGGACCACGGCGAGCCGTGATCGGATCCACCTTCGCGTAGTAGTACGACAACTGAGTGCCCTGGATCGTGTCACCCGCGTCGATCAACAGCGTGTTCCGGCGGCCCTTCTCCCGGCGCACCCGGTCCACCAACGTCGAGATCTTCGCCAGACCGACATCGTTGTGAGCGGAGTCGTCGTACTCCTTGTCCGTGAAGTAGTCCCAGTTGAAAACGTTCCCGTGCAGATCGGTCGTGCCCATCACCGTGAACGCATACCGCTTCGCCGGACGCCCGTGCCCATGACCGTGCCCGTCACCATGGCCGTGCCCCTTCGCCTCCGCCGCACCGGCCGAGCCCACGACCGCCCCGCCCGCGACCGCCACACCCGCACCGGCGGCAGCCGAACGGCCCAGAAACGTCCTACGGTTCAACGGCATCTCCTACTCCTCGTTCAGTAGGGCAACGCGCGTAGATTCTGGCCCAGCAGCCACCCCACACAACACCCCACCCAGGTTTCGATCTGATGACCACGCAACAGACACCACGCCACACCACCCCCCGTGCCACAGTGAACACATGACCGAAACCCCCACACCCGGCCCCGCACCCGCACCCCACCACCCCTACGGCACCCCCACCACCCCCCACGTCACCGTCCGCGGCGAAGCCCACCTCGAAGCCGACCCCGAAATCGCCCACATCACCATCACCCTCACCGCCCGCGGCACCGACCGCCGCACCACCCTCGACGACCTCACCCACCGCAACACCACCACCCTCAACCTCATCAAGACCTACGGCGACACCATCGAAAAACTGGAAACCGGCACCCTCGCCATCCGCCCCGAACTCACCCGCCACGGCCGCGCCGAACGAATCCGCGCCTACCACGGCAGCATCCAACTCACCGCCACCATCAGCGACTTCACCGCACTCGGCGAAATCGTCGCCCGCCTCGCCGACCAGGACCTCACCCGCATCGACGGCCCCTGGTGGGCCCTGCGCCCCACATCCCCCCACCACGCCGCCGCCCGCCGCCAAGCCGTCCAGGAAGCCCTCCAACGCGCCCGCGAATACGCCGAAGCCCTCAACACCCGCCTCGGCGCCCTCCTCGAACTCAGCGACACCGGCACCCACGTCGGCCCCCACATGACCCCCGCCGCCTTCTCCGCCCGGACCAGGTCCTTCGGAGGAGCCACGGAAGCCGCCCCCGACGCCACACCCCTCGACCTCGAACCCGTACGCCAGAGTGTCGACGCCCAGGTCGAGGCCTCCTTCACACTCGTCCCACCGAACCTCGGATAAACGCTCATCAGAGCGACCCGCTGCACAATTCAACACTTGTCAACAGCCCTTCATCAGAAGGTTGTTGAGGCGTCACACGGAGCCAAATACCTACCCGTAGGTAAGGTTTAGTCTCGAAACATGCGCCGAGCGAAAATCGTCTGCACCCTGGGACCCGCAACCGACACATACGGCCAGATCAAAGCCCTCATCGAAGCAGGAATGGACATCGCCCGCTTCAACCTCAGCCACGGCACCTACGCCGAACACGAAGAGCGCTACCACCACGTACGCAAAGCATCCAAGGAAACCGGCCGCAACGTCGGCATCCTCGCCGACCTTCAAGGCCCGAAGATCCGCCTCGGACGCTTCCGCGAAGGCCCCGTACTCCTCGAACGCGGCGACACCTTCACCATCACCGTCGAACCCCTCGAAGACCAAGGCACCGGCGACATCTGCTCCACCACCTACGACGGACTCGCCACCGACGTCACCACCGGCGAACGCATCCTCGTCGACGACGGCCGCGTCACCCTCGAAGTCACCGACGTCGACGGCCCCCGCGTCCACACCACCGTCATCGAAGGCGGCATGGTCTCCGACAACAAAGGACTCAACCTCCCCGGCGTCGCCGTCTCCGTCCCCGCCCTCTCCGAAAAAGACATCGACGACCTCCGCTGGGCCCTGCGCACCGGCGCCGACATCATCGCCCTCTCCTTCGTCCGCACCGGACACGACATCCACGACGTCCACCGCATCATGGACGAGGAGAACCGCCGCCTCCCCGTCATCGCCAAGGTCGAAAAACCCCAGGCCGTCGACAACATCGACGACATCGTCGCCGCCTTCGACGGCATCATGGTCGCCCGCGGCGACCTCGGCGTCGAAATGCCCCTGGAACAGGTCCCGATCGTCCAGAAACGCGCCATCAAACTCGCCCGACGCAACGCCAAACCCGTCATCGTCGCCACCCAGATGCTCGACTCGATGATCGACAACTCCCGCCCCACCCGCGCCGAAGCCTCCGACGTCGCCAACGCCATCATCGACGGCACCGACGCCGTCATGCTCTCCGGCGAGACCAGCGTCGGCAAATACCCCACCGAAACCGTCCGCACCATGTCCCGCATCGTCGAAGCCGCCGAGGAAGACCTCCTCGCCAAGGGCCTCCCGCCCCTCACCGAACGCAACAAACCCCGCACCCAGGGCGGCGCCGTCGCCAGAGCCGCCGCCGAAATGGGCGACTTCCTCGGCGCCAAATTCCTCGTCGCCTTCACCCAGAGCGGCGACACCGTCAAACGCCTCTCCCGCTACCGCTCACCCATCCCGCTCCTCGCCTTCACCCCCGACGAAGCCACCCGCGCCCAGCTCAACCTCACCTGGGGCGTCGAGACCTTCCTCGGCCCGCACGTCGACTCCACGGACGCGATGGTCGCCCAGGTCGACGAGGAACTCCTGCGCATCGGCCGCTGCGCGAAGGGCGACGTCGTGGTCATCACCGCCGGCTCCCCGCCCGGCGTCGCGGGCTCCACGAACCTGGTCCGCGTCCACCGCATCGGCGAGGACGACAGCCCGAAGTAGGGCGGCTCAGGGTCAGCTCAGTATTTCGGCCCGACGTGCGCATCCATGAGGGCGACGGATGCCCGTCGGGCTACGGAGATGTTGAGCGGCTTGCTGCCTCGCGCAAGGGTGGTCCACTCGACGCCTACGGCAGTGAGGGTGTCGCCGAAGAGCTTGCGGATGTCGTCGGACTTGTTGGTGAAGAAGTACCGGGGGTACTCGTAGCGCTTGCGTTCGCCGCGGACCAGGCGGGTGGCCCAGTTGATGATCCGGCAGCCGTCGGAGTGGATGAGGCCGCGGATGAATTCCCAGGGATGGGCGTCCACGATCTCTTGCTGCCACGCTTCGAGGGCGATCCGGCGCTCATGTTTCTTGCCGGGGCCGTGCTGAGGGAAGAGGCAGGGCCAATGCTTGCTGAAGGAAGTGACGTACTGGCAGCCCGCACTCGCCACCCGGCAGACTTTGTTGTGCGGTCGCGCGATCAGTACGGCCTCGGCGCAGGCGTCGATGAGTCCGGGCCACGCGTCGGCGCACGCGATGCGGAGGGAGTACACGCCTCGTTTGGCCGCGCTGATACAGCCGTCCCCGAGGTAGAGCCCCAGTAAGTAGGCGTACGAGGAAGGCTCCTCGATCGCCGTGGGTACTTCGGCGCACCTCGGGCAGGGTTTGCCCCGATTCATGTCCAGCGGTTTGAGGCGCGTCTGCCAGGAACGAATCGCGGCGCGCGATATGCCGGTCTGCTTGCTCACGGAATTGAGGCTGCGACCCTGCGCGACCAGAGCCAGAGCTCGCTCGCGGGTCCCCATGTCGTACATGCTGCCGAGTTTTGTCGCGCAGGCACCCGATCCGGCGTGGAATGGCACACGCATACTCAGATCAAGTGAAGTTCGTCGAATCACCTTGCGCCTTGGAATCCAAGGAAAAGTGCCCCAGGTGGGATTCGAACCCACACTGTCCGCTGTTTGAGAGCGGCCTCTCTAACCAAGTTGGAGTACTGGGGCCTTAGAAAGGAAGGGTCATTGCTGCCCTGCGCGTCACTACCTTACAGGAGCTAGGTAGGCTCGTGGCAGCAGTATCTGCCCCATACCGAGGAGCCCCGTGACCACCCCCGAGTCGCCCCAGCCCGTAGACGCCGTCGACGACGACAAGTCGCACGTCCCGCCGCTGACGACCCGCGTCGTCATCGCCGAGGACGAGGCCCTCATCCGCCTCGACCTCAAGGAGATGCTGGAGGAGGAGGGCTACTCCGTCGTCGGTGAGGCGGGCGACGGGCAGCAGGCCGTCGAGCTGGCCCGGGAGCACAGGCCGGACCTGGTCATCCTGGACGTGAAGATGCCGGTCCTCGACGGCATCTCCGCCGCCGAGAAGATCGCCGAGGAGTCCATCGCCCCGGTCCTGATGCTCACCGCGTTCTCGCAGCGCGACCTCGTCGAGCGGGCCCGGGACGCGGGGGCGATGGCGTATCTGGTGAAGCCGTTCAGCAAGAGCGATGTGGTGCCGGCCATCGAGATGGCCGTCTCCCGGTTCGCGGAGCTGAAGGCGCTGGAGAGCGAGATCGCGGACCTGTCGCAGCGGCTGGAGACCCGGAAGCTGGTGGACCGGGCGAAGAGCATTCTGCAGACGGATTACGGGCTCTCCGAGCCGGCCGCGTTCCGGTGGATCCAGAAGACGTCGATGGACCGCCGGATGTCGATGCAGCAGCTGGCGGAGGCGTTGATCGAGGACGCCGAGGAGAAGAAGAAGTCGGCCGAGTAGCCACGTACGTACCAGGAGAGAGGCCCGCACCCCGGGTGGAAGAACCGGGGTGCGGGCCTCTCTCGTACGGCAGGGGCGTCAGTCCTCGCCGAGGTAGGCCTTGCGGACCGACTCGTCGTGGAGCAGGTCCGAGCCCGCGCCGGAGAGGACGATCTTGCCGACCTCCATGACGTGACCCCGGTCCGCGAGGGACAGGGCGGCCTGGGCGTTCTGCTCGACGAGCAGGATCGTGGTGCCCGCCGCCTTGAGTTCGACGATGGTCTCCATGATCTTCTGCATCATGATCGGGGAGAGTCCCATGGAGGGTTCGTCGAGCATGAGCAGTTTGGGCTGGGACATCATGGCGCGTCCCATGGCGAGCATCTGCTGTTCGCCGCCCGAGAGGGTGCCCGCGGCCTGTTTGCGGCGTTCCCCGAGGATGGGGAAGAGGTCGTAGGCGCGCTGGATGTCCTTTTCGATGCCTGCCTTGTCGTTGCGGAGGTAGGCGCCGAGGAGGAGGTTCTCGGTGATCGTCAGCCGGGGGAAGATGTGGCGTCCCTCGGGGGAGTGGGCGATGCCCAGGGAGACGATTTTGTGGGCGGGGATGTTGGCCAGTGGCCTGCCCTCGAAGAGGATGCGGCCGCTGAGCGGCTTGAGCAGTCCGGAGAGGGTGCGCAGGGTGGTGGTCTTGCCCGCGCCGTTGGTGCCGATGAGGGTGACGACCTGGCCGGCGTCGACGGTGAAGGAGATTCCCTTGACGGCTTCGATCTTGCCGTAGGCGACCCGGAGGTCTTCGACCTCTAGCAGTGCGGTCATCGGGTGCCCTCCTCATCGGTGCTGGGGGTGTCGGGCGTGGTGTCTTTCGCTGTCGCGTCGGTGCCGGTGGTGGTCCTGGTGTGGGCCGCCGTGGTTTCCGCTTCGGCTGCTTCGACCTCGGCGGCTTCTTCGGCGCCGGGGGCGCCTTCGAAGGGGGTGCCGAGGTAGGCGGCGATGACGCGTTCGTCGCCCTGGACGTCGCTGGGGGTGCCTTCGACGAGTTTTTCGCCTTGGACGAGGCAGGCGACGCGGTCGCAGAGGTTGAAGATGAACCGCATGTCGTGCTCGATGACGAGGACGGCGATGCCCTGGTCCCGGATGGCGAAGATGAGTTCTTCGGTGACGCGGGTTTCCTGGGGGTTCATGCCTGCGGTGGGCTCGTCCAGGAGGAGGAGTCCGGGGTCGCTGGCCAGTGCGCGGGCGATCTCCAGCTTGCGCTGGTCGCCGTAGGGGAGGTTGCGTGCGAGGTGGTCGGCCTTGTTCTGGAGGCCGATGAACTCCAGTAGTTCCATGGCGCGTTCACGGCTGGCGTCTTCTGCTTTGTGGTAGCCGGGGAGGCGTAGGAGGGCTGACCACAGGCCCTCCTTGGTCCGGGTGTGGCGTCCGACGAGGACGTTCTCCAGGACGGTCATGTTGGCGAAGAGCCGGATGTTCTGGAACGTGCGGGCGATGCCGGCCTTGGTGACGAGGTGGGGCTTGGGCGGCAGGACGGTGCCCTGGTAGCTGACTTTGCCTTCGGTGGGGATGTAGAGGCCGGTGAGGCAGTTGAAGAAGGTGGTCTTGCCTGCGCCGTTGGGGCCGATGAGGCCGACGATCTCGCCGCTGTTGACGGTGAGGTCGACGCCCTTGACGGCGGTGAGTCCGCCGAAGCGCATGGTGACGCCGCTGGCGTCGAGGACGGTGGTGGCCGGGGTGGCCGGGGTGGTCGTTTCGGTGGTCATGTGATCACGCCCCCGCCTTCGTGGTGCCGGCGGCCTGTTCGGTGAGTGGGGTGTCCGGTGGGACGTCCTGTTGGTCGGCCTCGTGGAATTCGAGCTGCTTCCTGCGGTCGGCGACGAGCCCTTCGGGGCGGAAGCGCATCAGGAGGATGAGTGCGATGCCGAAGAGGAAGAGCTGGTAGTCCTGCATGAACTGCAGTTTGGCCGGGATGAGGTAGAGCAGTGCGGCGCCGACGAGGGGTCCGCTGAGGGTTCCCATGCCGCCGAGGATGACGGCGGCGAGGAGGAAGGCGGAGTTGGGGGGTACGGAGCCGGCGAACTGGTACTGCTCGGGCGTCACGGTGTAGGAGACGTGGGCCTGGACGGTGCCGGCGAGTCCGGCGAGGGTGGCGCCGAGGGCGAAGGCGAGCAGTTTGAGCCGGAAGGCGTTGATGCCCATGGCGGTGGCTGCGGTTTCGTCCTCGCGGATGGCGACCCAGGCGCGGCCGATGCGGGATTCTCCGGAGCGTCGGAAGACCAGGACGACGACGGCGGTGAAGACGAGCATCAGCAGGTAGTAGTTGGCCGACCTGCCGAGGGTGAATCCGGCGATGTTGTGGCTGGTGCCGAAGTCGAAGCCGAAGAGGTTGAGGTCGGGGATGCTGGGGATGCCCTGGGAGCCGTTGGTGAGGTCGGGGCCGCTGACGCCGTTGAGGGCGTTGACGGTGAGGCGGAAGATCTCTCCGAATCCGAGGGTGACGATGGCGAGGTAGTCGCCGCGCAGTCGGAGGGTGGGGGCGCCGATGACGACGCCGAAGACGAGTGAGGCGGCGGCGCCGGTGAGGACGGCGGCCCAGAAGGGGAATTGGACGCCGACGGGGGAGAGGGGGGAGCCGGATACCAGGGCGGCGGCGTAGGCGCCGACGCCGAGGAAGGCGACGTAGCCGAGGTCGAGGAGGCCGGCGAGGCCGACGACGACGTTGAGGCCGAGGGCGACGGTCGCGAAGATGAGGATGTTCGCGCCGATGAGGGCGTACTGCTCGTTCTGCTGGGTGAAGGGGAAGCAGAAGGCCGCGATGAGTGCGGCGGCGAGGGTGACGTTGCGGTGCTTGGTGGTGAGCCGGGTGATGCGGGCGATGAGCCCGGCGCGGGTGAGTGCCGTGAAGCCGAAGGCGACGGTGATGATGTAGCCGATGAAGAGTTCGGCGTATTCGGTGTCGATGCCGTACGTGAAGACGTGGAGGGCGACGCCGAAGGCTCCGGCGATGATGAGGATCTCGGCCCAGTTGGGGAGTTCCTTGGCGCGTGTGGGCGCGGGGGCACGGAGGCTGTTGACGAAGCGGTTGAGCGGGGTGGGGCGGGTGGTGTCGTCGAGTTCCTGGTCGTTGGGGAGGCCGAGGGAGGCGACGGTGGCGATGATCGCGCCGGCGAGGCTGATCCAGGCTCCGGGTTCCAGGTTGACGACGCCGCCGAGTTTGACGGCGATGGCGCCGATGGCGAAGCCGGTGGTGCCGAGGACGCCGAGGGCGGCGAGCCGGACGGGGCTGTTGGCGCCGCCGGGGGTGAGCCGGTGAAGCCCCTTGATCCCGTAGCCCGAGAGGGTGAACAGGAGGGTGAGGGCGGCGGCGGTGAGGGTGAGGACCTGGAGGCCGCCGGGGTAGCCGGTGACGGTGAGGTTGCCGGGGAATTCGGCGGTCCAGGTCCAGGCGAGGAAGGTGCCGATGAGGGCGATGGCAGCGCCGGCGGTGGTGATGTGGCGGGCTGCGGGCAGCGCGATGAGGGCGCTGTTGGCGGGTGTGGTGCTGGTGGTCATGGTCATCACGCCCGATCCGCGACGCGTTCGCCGAGCAGGCCCTGGGGGCGTACGAGGAGGACGATGATGAGGAGGGCGAAGGCCCATACGTCCTTCCAGGCGCCGCCGCCGAAGAGTTCCATGCCGGGGACTTCGCTCATGTAGCCGGTGGCGAGTGCTTCGGCGACGCCGAGGACGATGCCGCCGAGCATGGCGCCGTAGATGTTGCCGATGCCGCCGAGGACGGCTGCGGTGAAGGCCTTGAGGCCCATGATGAAGCCCATGCGGAAGCCGATCTGGCCGTTCTTGAGCCCGTAGGCGACGGCGGCGACGGCGGCGAACGCGGCACCGATGGCGAAGGCCATGACGATGATGCGGTCGGTGTTGATGCCCATGAGCTTGGCGGTGTCGGGGTCCTGGGAGGTGGCTTGCATGCCGCGGCCGGCTCGGGTCTTGGAGACGAAGAAGCCGAGGGCGAGCATGCACAGGGGTGCGGAGATGAGGACGAAGATGTCGCCGCGCTGGATGGTGGCGCCGAGGATGTCGAGGGCTTCGCCTTCGAACTGGGGGAAGGAGCGGTCCTTGGTGGCGTCGGGGTACCACATCCATACCGCTTGCTGGAGGGCGAGGGAGAGCCCGATGGCGGTGATGAGTGGTGCCAGGCGTGGGCCGCCGCGCAGGGGTCGGTAGGCGAAGCGTTCGGCGGCCATGCTGATGGCGACGGCGGAGATGACGCCGCCGACGATCATGAGGGGTATCGCGGCTATGAGGGAGAATCCGGACGGAAGCCAGATGTAGACCGTGAGGGCTCCGAAGCCCCCGATCATGAAGATCTCGCCGTGCGCGAAGTTGATGAGCTGGATGATTCCGTAGACCATCGTGTAGCCGATCGCGATGAGACCGTACATCGCGCCGAGGATGAGTCCGTTGGCCAGCTGTTGCGGCAGTTCGTTCACCGCAGGGCCTCCGTGGAGTGTTCGGATATGGCACCGCGCGGGAGGGCTCGTAGCGCTCCCGCGCGGTCTGGTTGCTTTGTGTGGTGGCGGGCCGTGGCCCGGTGGGTGGTTAGTCGACCGTGCCGCTGGTCTTGGAGACCCACTTGCCGCCGGTGACCTGGTAGGCGGTCATCAGGGTGTTGGTGGTGTCGCCGAATTCGTCGAAGGAGACGGGGCCGGTGACGCCGTCGAACTTGACCTTGTCCATGGCGGCGAGGACCTTGGCGCGGGCGTCGTCCGCGGGGATCTTGCCGTCGTTCTCGGCGGCGACGATCTTGACGGCTTCGATGATGGACCAGGTGGCGTCGTAGGTGCCGCCGCCGTAGGCCTCGTAGGCGTCCTTGTAGCCGGCCGTCTTGTAGTCGGCGATGAACTTCTTGGCGGATTCGAGTTCTTCGACGGGCTTGCCGACGGAGGTGGCGATGTCGCCTTCGGCCTTCTTGTTGAGCTTGATGAAGTCGGCGCTGTACATGCCGTCGCCGCCCATGAAGGGGATCTTGATGCTGTCCTTGATCTGCTGGCTCAGGGGGGCGCCTGCGGGGTATTCGCCGCCGTAGTAGACGGCCTTGGCGCCGGAGCTCTTGACCTTGGTGGCGACGGAGTTGAAGTCGCGGTCCTCGGGGTTCACGTGGTCGGTGCCGACGATCTTGCCGCCGAGTTCGGTGTACTTGGCCTTGAAGGAGGCGGCGAGTCCGGCGCCGTAGGGCTTCTGGTCGTCGATGAGGTAGACGTCCTTGATCTTCGCGGTCTCGAAGAGGTACTTCGCGGCGAAGGCGCCCTGGATCTGGTCCGTGGTGGAGGTGCGGAAGTAGGAGGCGTAGGGGCGCTTCTTGTCGCCGGTCTTCCAGTTGTTGCCCTGGGTCAGTTCGGTGCCGGTGTTGGCCGGGGAGACCTGGGTCATCTTGGCGTCGTTGAGGGGCTTCTGCATCGACTGGGCGACGCCGGAGTTCAGCGGGCCGACGATGCCGAGGACCTCTTTGGTGCCGATGAGCTTGACGGCGTTCTGCTGGCCGACGGAGGGCTGGGCCTGGTCGTCGAGGGCCTGGAGCTTGAAGGTGACGCCGGGGACGGTCTTGTCCTTGTTGGCGGTGTTGACGGCGAGTTCGGCGGAGTTCTTGATGCCGAGGCCGAGGGCGGAGAGGTCGCCGGTGAGCGGGGCGTCGAGGCCGATGACGACGGTCTGGTTGCCGCTGCCGCCGTCGCTGCTGCTCTTGCTGTCGTCGCGCGAACCGCAGGCGGTGAGGGTGAGTGCTCCGGTGGTGAGCACTGCGGTGAGTATGAGCGAAGAACGGTGTCGCACGAAAAGTCCTTTCCCTGGCGCGGCCTCCTCTGCTTGAGGTGCCGTGTCGATCGCCGGGCCGTACTGGATTGGTACAGGGCCGTGCAGCAGACGCGCCCGGCGGCGCGGTGACTGGCGGTGACTCTAAGCGCAGCCGGGGGCCATCGGGACTGGTCGGCGGTGGATGTGACTCTCTTGTTATGCCCTTGAGCAAGGCTTGAGGTTCCTGTGAGGACATGTGGGGGTTTCGCCTGGACTGTGAAGGGACCACATGGTGAGAACGCGCAGCTCTGCTAAGGGGCTTGAGGTGATCTTGGTGCTGACGCGGGCCGGTGGCGGGGGGAGGGCGTGGTGGGGTGTCCCGGGTGGTTCCGGCCGGGGTGCGCGGCTGGATTCCGCATTGCCCGCATGTTACGCAGTGTTACATCGGTGGTCCGGGTCCTCGGGGCGCTTGGGGCCGATGTGGCTGCTGAGTGGCTCATGGAACGGGCTGTGGAGTCAAGGGTGTTGACCGAGTGTGGTGGGCAACGTCCTTTCTTTGGTGGGGATATGGCGCTGCCCGGCCGGAATGCGCGTGGTGCGATTCCGGCCGGGCAGGTGGGGTTGTGCCGTATGGGGTGAGGGGGTTGGTGGGTGGCGGGTCAGCCGGCGTCCGGTCGGGGGGCGTCGCGCAGGAGGCAGGTGAGGCGTGCGGTGCAGACCCGCTTGTCCTGTTCGTCGGTGATGACGATCTCGTACGTGGCGGTGGTGCGGCCCCGGTGTACGGGGGTGGCGACGCCGGTGACGAGGCCGTTGCGGACGCCTCGGTGGTGGGTGCAGTTGAGGTCGACGCCGACCGCGAGTCTGGTGGCTCCGCCGTGGAGCATGGAGCCGATGGAGCCGAGGGTCTCGGCGAGGACGGCGGAGGCGCCTCCGTGCAGGAGTCCGTAGGGCTGGGTGTTGCCTTCTACGGGCAGGGTGCCGACGACGCGGTCGGCGGAGGCCTCGACGATGGTGACGCCCATGCGCTCGCCGAGGTGGCCGGCGGAGAAGAGGGCGGGCAGGTCGACGCCGAGTGCCGCGTATTCGTCGATGACTTCCTGCGGGAAGAGGGGTGCGGTGTGCTCGCCCATGGGTCCGGCTCCGTTCGTCTGCGCTGGTTCGTCGCTGTCCGCACTGTTCTTATCAGACAGCTGAGCGGACGCTTAGAGGGTGGCGGTTTTCAGGGTCTTCGATCTTGAGCGGTGTGCAGCGTTTGGGCCACTGACGTGCAGTCGCGGTGAGTGACGGGCTTGCCGACCTGGTTCTGTTCTCAAGACCCGGACAGCGATCAGTCAGTACTGCATGGCCCTTGTGAAGCTGTGAGGGGCGCGGATCGTCGGCTGGTGGGCAGGGCTCTGAACGCCCGCCGGTATGCCTGGGGCGTCGTGCCGAGGTGTCGGGCGAAGTGGTGGCGGAGGTTGTCGGCGGTGCCGAAGCCTGTGCGGTGGGCGATCGCGGTTACTGGGTCGTCTGTGGTCTCCAGGTGGTGCTGCGCGAGCAGGACTCGCTGTCCGGTCAGCCATTGCAGTGGTGTGGTCCCGGTTTCCTGCCGGAAGCGTCGGGCGAAGGTCCGTGGGGAGAGGTGGGCGCGGTGGGTCATTGCGTCGACGGTCAGGTCCTGGTCGAGGTTGGCTTCCACCCAGGCCAGGACAGGGGCGAGGGACCCGGTCCCCTCCCGGGGGAGGGGGCGTTGGCGGTACTGGTGCTGGCCGCCGTCACGGTGTGGGGGTGTGACCATGCGGCGGGCGATTGCGTTGGCGACGGTGCTGCCGTGCTCCTTGCGGATGAGGTGGAGGCAGGTATCGACGCCGGCGGCGGTGCCGGCGCCGGTGATGACCGGGTCCTCGTCGACGTAGAGCACGTCCGACTCGACCCGGGCACGCGGGTGGCGGCGGGCGAGTTCGTCGGTGTAGCGCCAGTGCGTGGTACAGCGTCGCTCGTCGAGCAGCCCGGCCTCGCCCAGGAGGAAGGCCCCGGTGCAGATGCTCAGGACCCGAGCGCCACGCTCCACAGCAGCCCGCAGTTCCTCGGTCAGGTGGTCCGGCTGGCGCACATTGAGGTCGTAGGCCGGGACGCAGATGAGGTCCGCCGGGGCCAGCCTCTCCAGGCCGTGCCGGGCCCGTACCTCGAAGCCGTGGCGGGTCGGCACGCTGTCGCCGGTGGCCGAGACAAGGGCGAAGTCGTACGCGGGCAGCGCGTCGTCGCTGCGGTCGATCCCGAAGACCTCGCAGAACACGCCCAGCTCGAATGCGTGGGCACCCTGGAGGGCCAGGACGGCGACGTCGTGGAGCATCGGTTCCTGATCCCCTCTTATGGCGGTGGCAGGAATTTCAGCTTACCTGTCGTTTCTGCCGCTCTCAGGTGGGAGCACCGGTCTGGAAGGCTCGCAGGCGTTCATCCCTCCCGCGAACAGCGAGGCACAGCGCATGACCACGCAGATCCCCGCCATCAACACTGCCCTCTCGTCACAGGCTGCCCAAGTCCTGCGGGGGCTCGCGCTCGACGAGGAGCTGAAGTGGCGTGTCCCAGGTGACCCGGTCCTGGGCCCTCTGGCCCGCAAAGTTGCGCAGCGGTACGTGGCCGGTGAAACCCTGCCCGACGCCCTGGACCGGGCGCAGCAGGTCCTGTCCGTCGGCCACCGCGTGAACGTCGAGTACATGGGCGAGAGCTGCCGCGACCCGCGGCGAGCCACGGAAGAGACCGACACGTTCCTGTCCGCGGCCCGGCTACTGCCACCCGGGTGCTCGATCTCCCTGGACTTGTCCCACATCGGCCTGGCCGTCGATGCGGAGCTTGCCCTTGCCAACGCCTCCCGCATCGCACAGGCCACCGCCGACACTGGGCGGGAGATGGTGATCTCGGCTGAAGGCTCCGACCGTACCGACGAGGTTCTTGCCCTGCACCGCAAGCTGTGCGAGCGGTTCGATCACGTGGGCATCACCGTCCAGGCACGCCTGTATCGCACCGCGGACGACCTGCCGGAGCTGCTTTCCCGTCCCGGCCGCATCCGCCTGGTCAAGGGCGCCTTCCTCGAACCTGAGGCCATCGCCCACCGGCGCGAGGCCCCGGCCCTGACCACCGCCTATCTTGCGTACGCGCAACGGTTGGCCGACTCGGGCCATCTGTGCTCCTTCGCCACCCACGACTGGGATCTGATCAACCGCGTTGACCAGCACCTCGGAGGGAAGGGGCACGATTCCGACCCTTGGGAGTTCGAGACCCTCCTCGGCCTCGGGCCCGACCGCCTCCAGGCCATGGCCGAGCGCGGCCACCCCACCCGGGAGTACATCGTCTTCGGCACGCAATGGTGGCTCTACGTCTGCAACCGCATCGCCGAAGACCCCCAGCGCCTGCTCCAAGCCCTGGTCGACGCGGCCGCATGACCAGATCACCCGATCCGGGCCCACGCCAACACGCCTCAGCGCACTGCCCTGCGCAGCGCCAGCGGCCCGGAAGCCAGAGCCCATCCACCGCAACGACAGATCCGGCCGTTGCTGCCTCACTGTCGAACGCGTGATCATTTCTGTTCTCTACGCAGAGATCAAGCAGGAGCCACGGGCTTGCCCAACGAAGCGACGTTGCTGCTCGGCCTCGACGGGGTGTCCGCCATACGGGTCGAGCGGCTTGAGGACGGCACCCGCCGGGTGCATCTGGCCACGGCGGAGGAAGCGGCTCGCGCCTGCCCGGAGTGCGGGGCCTTCGCCTGGAAAGTGAAGGGCACAGCCCGGACCCGCCCTCGGGATCGTCCCTACGGGGAGCGCGGGCTGGTGCTGTTGTGGCACAAGCGCCGCTGGTGGTGCCGCGAGCCGAAGTGCCCGAGGAAGTCGTTTACCGAGAGCGTCGCCCAGATACCGGCCGGGGCGCGGATCACCGCCCGGCTGCGCCAGGCGGCCGGGCGCCGGGTGCGCGATGCCGGCTCCACGGTCATCCAGGCCGCCCGCGACATGCATCTGTCCTGGCCGACGGTGATGGGCGCCTTCCGTACATCGGCGCGCGAGGTCGTCGATGCTCCGCTGCCCGAGGTCAAGGTGCTGGGCGTCGACGAGACCCGGCGGAGCAAAACGAAGTGGGAGCAGGACCCCGAGTCCGGCAAGTGGCGCCTGACCCGGGATCGGTGGCACACCGGGTTCGTCGACGCCCTCGGCACCGGCGGGCTGCTCGGCCAGGTCGAGGGCCGCACCGTGGCCGACGTCCTGGCCTGGCTGTCCACCACACCGCTGACCCGGCGCAAGAACATCACCCACGTCACCATCGACATGTCGTCCACTTACCGCGCCGCGATCCGCACCGGCCTGCCTGACGCCATCGTCGTGGTCGACCACTTCCACGTCGTCCAGCTCGCCAACAGAATGCTCTCCACACTCCGGCGCCGCACCACCGCCGAGACCCGCGGACGGCGCGGACGCGCCAGTGACCCGGAGTGGAAGGCCAGACGACGTCTCCTGCGCAACCGCGAGGGCCTCACCGATGAGCAGTTCGCGAAGATGTGGAACCCGCTGCTGGACGAGGGGCAGATCGGGCAGACGCTGCTGACCGCGTGGATCGCGAAGGAGAGCCTGCGCAATCTCCTCGCCCTGGCCGGCACCGGCGCCGGCCGGCACCAAGTCGGCCATGCCCGATGGAAGTTCCTAACCTGGTGCGCGGACTCGGACATCCCCGAGGTTGTTCGGCTGGCCGTGACCGTAGATCGGTGGTGGGCGGAGACCGCCGCGTTCCTCGACACCGGCCACAGCAACGCCAAGAGCGAGGGCATCAACCGCGTGATCAAGCTCGTCGCCCGCAACGCCTTCGGCTTCCGCAACGCAGAGGACCAACGCCTACGCACACGCTGCGTCACCACCCGCCGAGCCCGCGGACACCTCCACACCGCTCAACTTTGAAGACCCGGTTTTCAGTCGCTCCGGGTGTTCTCGAAGCGGACGACGACTGATTTGCTGGCCGGGGTGTTGCTGGTGTCGGCCGTGGAGTCCAGGGGGACCAGGACGTTGGTCTCCGGGTAGTAGGCGGCGGCGCAGCCCCGGGCGGTGGGGTAGTGGACGACGCGGAAGCCGTCCGCGCGGCGCTCCACGCCGTCCTTCCACTCGCTGACGAGGTCGGCGTACGTGCCGTCGGCGAGGCCGAGGGCGGCGGCGTCCTCGGGGTTGACCATGACGATGCGGCGGCCGCCCTTGATGCCCCGGTAGCGGTCGTCGAGGCCGTAGATGGTGGTGTTGTACTGGTCGTGGGAGCGCAGTGTCTGCAACAGGAGCCTGCCGTCGGGGAGTTCGGGGTACTCGACGGGGGCGGCGGTGAAGTTGGCGCGGCCGGTGGCGGTGGGGAAGCGGCGTTCGTCGCGGGGGGCGTGGGGGAGGGTGAAGCCGCCGGGGCGGGCGATGCGGGTGTTGAAGTCCTCGAAGCCGGGGAACACGCGGGAGATGCGGTCGCGGATCGTGGCGTAGTCCCGCTCGAAGGCCTCCCAGTCGGTACGGGAGCCGGCGCCGAGGACCGCGCGGGCGAGGCGGGCGACGATGGCCGGTTCGGAGAGCAGGTGGGGGCTCGCGGGGGTGAGGTTGCCGCGCGAGGCGTGGACCATGCCCATGGAGTCCTCGACGGTGACGAACTGTTTGCCGCCGGCCTGGACGTCCTTGTCGGTGCGGCCCAGGGTGGGCAGGATCAGGGCGCGGGTCCCGGTGACGGTGTGGGAGCGGTTGAGCTTGGTCGAGACGTGGACGGTGAGACGGGCGCGGCGCATCGCGGCCTCGGTGACGGCGGTGTCGGGGGTGGCGGCGACGAAGTTGCCGCCCATGGCGAAGAAGACCTTGGCGTGGCCGTCGCGCAGGGCCTGGATGGAGCGCACCACGTCCAGGCCGTGGTGGCGCGGCGAGGTGATGCCGAATTCCTTGTCGAGGGCGTCGAGGAAGGCCGGTGCGGGCCGTTCGAAGATGCCCATGGTGCGGTCGCCCTGGACGTTGGAGTGGCCGCGCACCGGGCAGACTCCGGCGCCGGGGCGGCCGATGTTTCCGCGCAGGAGCAGGAAGTTGACGACTTCGCGGATGGTGGGCACGGAGTGCTTGTGCTGGGTGAGGCCCATCGCCCAGCAGACGATGGTGCGCCGGGAGGAGAGGACCATCGCGAGGGCCTGCTCAATCTCGGTGCGGGTGAGGCCGGTGGCGGTGAGGGTGCCGTCCCAGTCGGCTGCTTCGGCGGCCCGGGTGAACTCCTCGTAGCCGTGGGTGTGTTCGGCGACGAACGCGGTGTCGACGGCGCCCTCGGTGGCGAGGATCAGCTTGTTGAGGAGGCGGAAGAGGGCTTGGTCGCCGCCGATGCGGATCTGCAGGAAGAGGTCGTTGAGCGGGGTGCCCTTGAGCATGCCCTGCGGGGTCTGGGGGTTCTTGAACCGCTCCATGCCGGCCTCGGGCAGCGGGTTCACCGAGATGATCTTCGCGCCGGAGGTCTTGGCCTTCTCCAGGGCGGACAGCATCCGGGGGTGGTTCGTGCCGGGGTTCTGGCCGGCGACGATGATCAGGTCGGCCTGGTGGAGGTCCTCCAGCGAGACGCTGCCCTTGCCGATCCCGATGGTCTCGGTGAGTGCCGAGCCGGACGACTCGTGGCACATGTTGGAGCAGTCCGGCAGGTTGTTGGTGCCGAACTCGCGGGCGAGGAGCTGGAGCAGGAACGCGGCCTCGTTGCTGGTGCGGCCCGAGGTGTAGAAGAGGGCCTCGTCGGGGGAGTCGAGGGCGGTCAGCTCCTCGGCGATGATCGCGAACGCCCGCTCCCAGGTCACCGGCTCGTACCGGTCGGAGCCCTCGGGGAGGTACATCGGGTGGGTGATCCTGCCCTGCTGGCCCAGCCAGTACCCGCTGCGCCCGGCGAGGTCGGCCAGCGGGTGGCCGGCGAAGAAGCCGGGGGTGACGCGGCGCAGCGTCGCTTCCTCCGCGACGGCCTTGGCGCCGTTCTCGCAGAATTCGGCGGTGTGCCGCTTGTCGCCCTCGGGCCAGGCGCAGCCGGGGCAGTCGAAGCCGTCCTTCTGGTTGACCTTGAGGAGGGTCCGCGCGGTGCGGCGCACCCCCATCTGCTGCTGGGCGATGCGCAGGGAGTGGACGACGGCGGGCAGCCCGGCGGCGGCGTGCGGGGCGGCCTCGACCTGCGGGGCGTCCTGGACCGGGTCACCGGTCGGCGGCTTGGTGGCCATGATGCTGCTCCCCTTCGAGCGCTTCTTCCACGTGTCTACGTCCTCACCGTCGATCCTGTCACGGTCCCCGGAGGTCGTGCCGGTCCGGATTGTCAGTGGGCCGTGGCAGGATCGGGGGCGTGGCTGAGACGGCATCGAAGAAGACGGCAGACAACCGACCGCGCCTGCTCCTCATGGACGGGCACTCCCTGGCGTACCGGGCGTTCTTCGCCCTGCCCGCGGAGAATTTCACGACGGCGGTGGGGCAGCCGACGAATGCCGTGTACGGCTTCATGTCGATGCTGGCGAACACCCTGCGTGACGAGGCGCCCACGCACTTCGCGGTGGCGTTCGACGTGTCCCGCAAGACCTGGCGCGCGCAGGAGTTCCCGGAGTACAAGGCGAACCGCTCCAAGACGCCCGACGAGTTCAAGGGGCAGGTCGAGCTGATCGGCGAGCTGCTCGACGCGATGCGCGCGGACCGGTTCGCGGTGGACGGGTTCGAGGCGGACGACGTCATCGCGACGCTGGCGACCCAGGCCGAGGCGGCCGGGTTCGAGGTCCTGATCGTCACCGGCGACCGGGACTCCTTCCAGCTGATCACGGAGAACGTGACTGTGCTCTACCCCACCAAGGGGGTCTCCGAGCTGACCCGGTTCACCCCGGAGAAGGTCGTCGAGAAGTACGGGCTCTCCCCGCGGCAGTATCCGGACTTCGCCGCCCTGCGCGGCGACCCGTCCGACAATCTTCCCGGCATCCCCGGGGTCGGCGAGAAGACGGCCGCGAAGTGGATCAACCAGTTCGGTTCGTTCGCCGAGCTGGTCGAGCGGGCGGATGAGGTCAAGGGCAAGGCCGGGCAGAATTTCCGCGACCACCTGGACGCGGTGAAGATGAACCGTGTGCTGACCGAGATGGTCCGTGACGTGGAGCTGCCGAAGAACCCGGCCGACCTGGAGCGCGCCGCGTACGACCGCACGGCGGTCACCGGTGTCCTGGACATACTGGAGATCCGCAACCCGAGCCTGCGCGAGCGCCTCCTCGCCGTCGACCCGGGCGCGGCGGAGGCCGAGCCGCCCGCACCGGCGGCCGGGATCGAGCTGGACGGGGTCGTGCTCGGCTCCGGCGAGGTCGCCCCCTGGCTGGAGGAGCACGGCGCGCAGCCGCTCGGTGTCATGACGGTGGACACCTGGTCGCTGGGGGTCGGCGCGGTCACCGAGGTCGCGCTCGCCGCCGCCGACGGGGCCGCCGCCTGGCTGGACCCGACGCAGCTGGAGGAGGCCGACGAGCGGGCGTTCGCCGCCTGGGTTTCGGCCCCGGAGCGGCCGAAGGTCCTGCACAACGCGAAGAACGTGATGCGGGTCCTGCCCGAGCACGGCTGGCAGCTCGAAGGCGTCACGATGGACACCGCGCTCGCCGCGTATCTGGTGAAGCCGGGCCGTCGTTCCTTCGCCCTGGACGCGCTCGCCGTGGAGTATCTGGGCCGGGAGCTGGCCCCGGCCGCCGCATCCGACGGGCAGCTGGCCTTCGGCGCGGACGACCGGGCCGAGGCGGACGCCCTGATGGCGCAGGCCCGCGCCGTGCTGGACCTGGGCGACGCGTTCACCACCCGGCTGAAGGAGGTCGGCGCGGCGGAGCTGCTCCACGACATGGAGCTGCCGACCTCGATCCTGCTGGCCCGCCTGGAGCGGCACGGGATCGCTGCGGACCGGGCCCATCTGGAGTCCATGGAGCAGCAGTTCGCCGGGACCGTGCAGCAGGCGGTGAAGGAGGCGCACGCGGCGGTGGGCCGCGAGTTCAACCTCGGATCGCCCAAGCAGCTCCAGGAGATCCTCTTCGGGGAGCTGGGCCTGCCGAAGACGAAGAAGACCAAGACGGGATACACCACGGACGCGGACGCGCTGGCCTGGCTGGCCGCGCAGACCGAGCACGAGCTGCCGGTGCTGATGCTGCGCCACCGTGAGCAGGCCAAGCTGCGGGTCACCGTCGAGGGCCTGATCAAGACGGTCGCGGCCGACGGCCGGATCCACACCACGTTCAACCAGACGGTGGCGGCGACCGGCCGGCTCTCCTCCACCGACCCCAACCTGCAGAACATCCCCGTCCGCACGGACGAGGGGCGGGCGATCCGCCGGGGCTTCGTCGTCGGTGAGGGTTTCGAGACGCTCATGACGGCGGACTACAGCCAGATCGAGCTGCGGGTGATGGCGCACCTCTCCGAGGACGCCGGTCTGATCGAGGCGTTCGCCTCCGGCGAGGACCTGCACACCACGGTCGCCTCGCAGGTCTTCGGCGTCGCGAAGGACGCGGTCGACGCGGAGATGCGCCGCAAGATCAAGGCCATGTCCTACGGCCTGGCCTACGGGCTGTCCGCGTTCGGCCTCTCCCAGCAGCTGAACATCGACCCCGCCGAGGCCCGGGTGCTGATGGACACCTACTTCGAGCGGTTCGGCGGGGTACGGGACTATCTCCACCGGGTCGTCGAGGAGGCCAGGGCCACCGGGTACACGGAGACGATCCTCGGCCGCCGCCGCTATCTCCCCGACCTGAACAGCGACAACCGCCAGCGCCGCGAGGCCGCCGAGCGGATGGCGCTCAACGCCCCGATCCAGGGCACGGCCGCGGACATCGTGAAGGTGGCGATGCTGCGGGTGGACCGGGCGCTGACCGAGGCGGAGCTGACCTCGCGGATGCTGCTCCAGGTCCACGACGAAATCGTCCTGGAGATCGCGAAGGGCGAGCGGAAGCGGGTGGAGGAGATCCTGCGCCACGAGATGGCCCACGCGGTCGAGCTGCGTGCCCCGCTCGATGTCTCGGTCGGCGTCGGCAAGGACTGGGAGTCGGCCGCGCACTGAGCCGCAGGGAAGCCCGACAGGGCAGGGGCCCGCGACCGCGTCACGGTCGCGGGCCCCTCCCGCGCCGCTACTTCCGGCCGGCGGACACTCCCGTACGGGACGACTCCGCTACGGACACGGCCGGCCCCGGGCCCTTCGCCGTCCGCCGTCTCCGCGGCAGGCGCATCCACACCCCGTACAGCAGCAGTCCGGCCGCCAGCCCGGCGCCCGCGCCGAAGCAGGCCGTGGGGATGATGTCGAGCGGGCTCTCCACCCGGCCGAAGTGGGCGTACCAGCGGGCACACCGGTGGACGACGCCGATCAGCACACACAGGACCAGCAGGACGAGCGCGCCCCACCGTTCCCGGCGGCCGAGCACCGGCACCTCCCGGGGCGCGGGGACCGCCGCGGTGCGCCGCAGCCCGGTGGCGGCGAACCAGCCGATGACCACGAGGGCCACGGCCGAACTGCCGTACTGGACCAGCTGGAACACCGGGAAGCCGCCGACGCTGCGGTTGAGCACCGGCACCAGCTCCGTCCCCCACCGGCTGTGATGGGTGAACGCGTCCCACACCACATGGGTCGCCGCCCCCAGAGCGCCGGAGACGGCGAACCACAGCCAGGCGGACGGCCCGAAGGAGGCGCGGGTCCACCGCTGCCCCCGGACGAAGGCGTGGACGCGGCCCCGTACACGTACCGGCAACAGTGCTGCCAGCGGCTCCCGCAGCAGCGCCCACACCGCGACCAGCACCGCGGTGATGACCACGTTCACCGTGACGACCCCGAGGAAGGTGTGTGTGAACGACCCGAACTCCATCGCCCCGGGGATCACCGTGTCCGCGAAGTAGGTGATGTCGGGCGCGAACGAACCGGCGACGAGCGCCGAGGGGAACAGCGGCCACCGGGCGGTCCCGTTCCGGCGGATCGCCGGGAGCACGGCGGCGGCATGACTGAGCGTGAACGGCATGGCGGCAAGTATGCGGGACCCTCAGGGCACCCTTCCGTGACCGACCGGACAACGGGCGGCCGGGAAGGTGAGAAAACAGTAAGAAGCGGTCGGACCTCGGTGCCCGGGCGACACGAGGTGCCGTAGGGTCGCTGGAGTCCGCGCGCTGGGGAGCGCGAGCAGCCTTCGAGGGGGAGGGACCGAAACGTATGGCAGCGCATATTCGCCGACGTCTGCGCAAGGGGGCCACGACCACCGCGGTGGCTGCGGCCGCCGTGGCGGCGCTCACGGCCTCGCAGGCTCCCGGGGTGACCCTGGCCGAAGGATCCGTCGGCGGCGGTGACCCCAAGGCGGCCGGTGAGGACACCGCGAGCGCCGGGGACGACGGCGAGGCGACCGGCAACTCGCCCTACTACACCGACCTTCCTCCCCTGGTCACGCCCGACAAGCCCGGTTCATCCAGCAAGCTGCCGATGAGCGGGAGCGCGGAAGCCGGTATTCCGGCGTCGATCCTGGCCGCGTACAAGCAGGCCGAGCGGACCGTCGCGACCACCGACCCCAGCTGCCGGCTGCCCTGGCAGCTCCTCGCGGCGATCGGCAAGGTCGAGTCCGGCCAGGCCCGCGGCGGGCGCGTCGACGCCAACGGCACCGCCACCCCCCGGATCCTCGGCCCGGCCCTCAACGGCCAGGGCTTCGCGCTGATCAAGGACACCGACGGCGGGGCGTACGACGGCGACGCGGTCCACGACCGCGCGGTCGGCCCGATGCAGTTCATCCCGTCGACCTGGGCCGCCTGGGGCCAGGACGCGAACGGCGACGGCCGTAAGGACCCCAACAACATCTACGACGCGGCGCTCGCCGCCGGCCGCTACCTCTGCGCCAACGACCGCGATCTGGCGCTTACCGCCGACCTCGACCAGGCCGTGCTGAGCTACAACCGCTCGACGGAGTATCTGCGTACGGTCCGCTCCTGGTTCTCGTACTACCAGCGCGGTACGCACGAGATCCCCGACGGCGCCGGAACGCTGCCCGCCACCCCGAGCACCCCCTCCCCGAGCCCGAACCCGGGTACCACTCCCGGCCCGAGCAGGACCCCGAGCCCGAAGCCCTCCCCGTCCAAGCCGGGCGGAAAGCCGAGTCCGGGCCCGTCGAAGCCCGGCGACGGCTCCACCAGCCCGACGCCGAAGCCGCCCACGCCGAAGCCGCCCACCCCCAAGCCGACGCCGCCGTCCGACACCTTCGGCTCCCTGGAGAACGCGGGCACCGGCCCGTTGCGGGCCACCGCGGGCCGGGCGTTCGACGAGCAGGTCTCCGTCCGTGCCCGCAACGCGCTGGGCGCCCCGCTGGCCAAGGTGCCCGTCACGTTCACCGTCACCGGGAACACCGGCACGCTCTTCACCGGCGGCAAGAAGACCGTCACGGTGACGACCGGGGCCGACGGCACCGCCACCGCGCCGGAACTCCGGGCCGGCGAGAAGGCCGGGGAGTTCACCGTGACCGCCGTCGCGGGCACCGGCAGACCGCGCACCCTGACCTACGCGGCGACCGTCACCGCCCGCCAGGCCGACGCGATCGTCCGGACCGAGGAGAAGGCGCTCGTCGCCGCCCCCGGCGGGAAGTTCGCGGACGCCGTCACCGTCAAGGCCACGTACAAGGACGCCGCCGCGGCCGGAGTGGCCGTCACCGCCACGATGGTCAAGGACTCCCCGGAGTTCGCCGACAACGACAGGGGCCCGTACTTCAAGGACGCGGACGGCAAGCCGGTCCGCACCCTCACCACCCTGACGGACGCCGAGGGCGTGCTCCGGCTCCCGGAGATCTTCGCGGACGACACCGAGGGCACATATCTGCTGCGCCTCACCACCGAGGGCGGCGCCTCGGTCGTCATCGAGCTCACCATTGAGGCCCCGGAGGAGACGACCCCGGAGGAAACACCCCCGGAGGAAACAACCCCCGAGGAGACGACCCCGGAGGAGACAGCTCCCGGAGGGACGGCTCCCGAGGAGACGGCCCCGGAGAAGACGGAAACCCCCGAAGCCTGACCCCGCAGTACCGCACGGCCACCGCACAGCTCACCGCGCAGCCCCTTCGCCACCCGGCGGAGGGGCTGTCCGCCGTGTTCTCATCTCGCGCCCCGATTGCTACGGTGCCCCAGCCCTGACGATCCATCAGGTCACCGCCATCAGTTCGCCGTCATCGGATCACTGCCATCGGATCACCGCCCCGGGAGGCCGAGCATGCGTGCCCTCGTCGCAGCCGCCATCGGACTGGCCGCCGCCCTCGCGCTCGTGTTCACCATCTCCGCGGTCGGCTCCCCGGCCGGGGAGACCTCGCCCGAGCCCCTGCTGACCACCGTCCCGGGCCCGAAGAGATAGCCGCCGCAGAGGGAGAGGTCACCACCATGCGCCGCCGAGCCGCTCTCGTACTCCTGGCCTTCGCCGTGTTCTTCGCGGCCCTGTCGCCGCTGATGCGCTGGTACGCCTTCCCGCGCCTGGCCAAGGTCCCGCCGGGCCAGTACCAGGAGGTCGTCCTGGAGGCGTCCCCCGCGACCCTCCTCGACTACACCACCCTCAAGGCGAAGAAGGTCGAGAAGGTCACCATCGTCCAGACGCTCAAGGGCAACGTGGAGGAGTCCGAGAAGATCGAACGCAGTGCCGGACGCGACGTCGTCGTCTGGGACGCGCTCTCCTACATCCAGGGCCCCGACGGCAAGACGGTCTCCGAGATCCCCGAGCGCTACATCTTCGACGCCCACACCCAGGCCCCCGTCAACGCCACCGGAGAGATGGTCGACGGCGACCCGGTCCGGCGCGAGGGCATCGAGTTCAAGTGGCCCTTCCTCACAGAGAAGCGCGACTACGCGTACTTCGACGCCCAGAGCCGCACCACCGCCCCCATCCACTACCGGGGCACCCGCACCTTCCGCGGCCTGGAGGTCTACTACTTCGAGCAGACCATCCCGTGGACCAAGGTCCCGATGCCCAAGAAGATGCCCATCGAGGGCATCACCGCCGAGCAGATCGCGCAGACCGGCATGACCCGCTGGTACACCACGAAGCGCATGTTCTGGGTCGATCCGGTCACCGGAGCCCCCGTCAACGGCGAGGAGATCCACGAGGAGGAGCTGCGCGACGCCAAGAAGATGGGCATGTCCAAGGACACCGTCACCGCGTTCTCCGGCCATGTGAAGATGCGCGAGGACTACATCGTGGACACCGTCGAGCTGGTCAGGTCCCAGCGCGTCCTGGTCCTCCTCCTCACCTCGTACCTGCCCTGGGGCTTCCTCGGCATCGGCACCGGACTGTTCGCACTCGCGCTGTGTCTTGAGGCGCGGTCGCGAACTCCACAGGTCCCTACGAGCGCTTGAGCCGGGCCGAGGTGAACCGTGTCGCCTGTACGGTCGCGGGGTCCTCCGGCCACGGATGCTTCGGGTAGCGGCCGCGCAGCTCCGCCCGCACCGCCTTGTAGCCCTCCTGCCAGAACGACGCCAGGTCCGCCGTGACCGCCGCGGGCCGCCCGGCGGGGGAGAGCAGGTGGACCAGGACCGGCACCCCGGCCACCCGGGGCGTCTCCCGCAGCCCGAACAGCTCCTGGAGCTTCACCGCCAGCACGGGCTGCTCCCCGCCGTACTCCACCCGGATCCGCGAACCGCTCGGCACCTCGATCCGCTCCGGCGCCAGCTCGTCCAGCCGGGCGCCCTCCCCGGTCGCCCAGGGCAGCAGCCGCCGCAACGCCTGGCCCGCGTCGATCCGGCCCAGATCGGAACGGCGCCGCGCCCGCGACAGCTCCGGCTCCAGCCACGCCCCGGTCTCCGCGAGCAGCGCCCCGTCCGAGACGTCCGGCCACGGCGACCCCAGCACCCGGTGCAGGAACGCCAGCCGCAGCCGCAGCTGCTCACTGTCCCGGGTCCACCGCAGCAGCCCGAGCCCCTCCCGCCGCAGGCCCTCCACCAGAGCCCCGCGCACCAGCTCCGGGCCGGGCCGCTTCAGCGGCCGCACCGCCAGCTCCACCGCCCCCAGCCGGTCCACGGCCCTGGCCACCACCTCACCGTCCACCCAGCGGACCTCCTCGCCCCGCACCCGCAGATGCCCGGCGGCCAGCAGCGCGGTCGACTCGTCGGTCACCGCCGCCAGCCGCACCCGCGCCGAGGCCGCGTGGGAGGGCCGGTCCGCGACCGCCACGGCCAGCCAGGGCGCGCTGCGCAGCCGTGATCCGTCCCGCAGCTCCGCGCCCGTACCCGACGCCATCAGGAAGGCCCCGTCGCCCCGGGCCCGCGCCACCCGCTCCGGAAACGCCAGGGCGGCGACGAGGCCGACGACGGCGTCGTCGGAGCGGCCGCCGTCCTGCCCGCCCGGCGAGCCGCTCCCCAGCGACGACGACAGCCGGCGCACCTCCTGCTTCCAGCGCGCCGCGTACCCGTCCTGGCCCCGGCGGGCGGTCCGCAGCGCCGCCGCGAGATCGTCCCCGTACTCCCTCGGCGGCTCCTCGCTCAGCAGGGCCACCACCTCGGCGGCCCGCCGCGCCCCGACCTCCTCCGCGCCGTCCAGCAGGGCCCGCGCCAGCCGGGGGTGCAGCCCGAGCCGGGACATCCGTACGCCGCGTTCGGTGACCCGGCCCTCACCGTCCACCGCGCCGATCGCGTCCAGCACCTCCCGGGCCGCGCCCATCGCCCCGGCGGGCGGCGGGTCCAGCAGCGCGAGCGAGGACGCGCCCGGATCGCCCCAGCACGCCGCCTGGAGCGCGAAGGCGGCGAGGTCGGCGACCTTGATCTCCGGCGAGGGGAAGCGCGCGAGCCGCCCGTCCTCGGCCTGGTCCCAGCACCGGTACACCGCCCCCGGAGCCTCCCGCCCCGCCCGCCCGGCGCGCTGCCGCCCGGCCGCGCGGGAGGCCCGTACGGTGCTCAGGGCGCTCAGGCCCCGGGCATGGTCGGTACGGGGTTCACGCGCGAGACCCGAGTCGACGACGACCCGCACGCCCGGCACCGTCAGGGACGACTCCGCCACCGAGGTCGCCAGCACCACCCGCCGCCCGCCGGAGGAACCGGCCAGTACCGCGTCCTGCACGGCGGCCGGAGCACGCCCGTGCACCTGGAGCACCTCCGCGTCCACCCCGGCGAGCTGCCCGGCCACCCGCGAGATCTCCCCGACGCCGGGCAGGAAGCAGAGCACGTCCCCCGCGCGCTCCGCGAGGGCACGCCGCACGGTCGCCGCCACATGCGTCAGCAGCGCCGGGTCGACCCGCATCCCGTGCGGCGGCTTCACCGGACGGGCGGGCGGCGCCCAGACCACCTCCACCGGGTGCGAGACGCCCTCGGCCTCGATCACCGGGGCATCGCCCAGCAGCCGCGCCCAGCCCTCCGCGTCCGTCGTCGCGGACGCCGCCACCAGCCGCAGATCGGGCCGGATCGCCTCCCGTACGTCCAGGAGGAACGCGGCGACCGTGTCGGCGTCCAGATGCCGCTCGTGGCACTCGTCGATGATCACCACGTCGACCCCGGCCAGCTCCTGGTCCCGCTGGAGCCGCTGGAGCAGCACCCCGGTGGTCACGACCTCCACCACCGTCTCCCGCCCCACCACGCGCTCGCCGCGCACCGTGAAACCGATCCGGCCGCCCGGCTGCTCGCCCAGCAGCCAGGCCATCCGCCGTGCCGCCGCCCGCGCGGCGATCCGGCGCGGCTCGGCGACCACGACCCGGCGCACCGGGCCCCGGCCGGCCAGCCCGGCCAGCACCAGCGGGACGAGCGTCGTCTTGCCGGTGCCGGGCGGGGCGCACAGGACGGCGACGCCCCGGTCGTCGAGCGCGCGCCGCAGGGCGGGCACGGCGGTGTGGACGGGCAGTCGGTCCAGGGCTTCGGTACGGATCACGCCCCCAGTGTCGTACGGGAGTGGCTTCGGGGTTCCGCGTGCCCCGGCCCGTCAGCTGCGGCTCGGTCCCGCTCGCAGACGGCTCAGCCGCGCTCGCAGACGAAGATCGCCGTGCCGGGGATCAGGTTGCCGCGCAGCGGGGACCAGCCGCCCCACTCCTGGTTGTTCCAGGCGGGCCATTCCGGTTCGACCAGGTCGACCAGCCGGAAACCGCCCGCCACCACGTCCCGGACCCGGTCGCCCAGGGTGCGGTGGTGTTCCACGTAGACGGCGTCGCCGTTCTCGTCCTGCTCCACATAGGGGACGCGGTCGAAGTAGGAGGCGGCGACGGACAGCCCCTCCGGCCCGGGTTCGTCCGGGAACGCCCAGCGGATCGGGTGGGTCACGGAGAACACCCAGCGCCCGCCGGGCCGCAGCACCCGCCGGACCTCGCGGAAGACCTGTACGGGGTCGGCGACGAACGGGACCGCCCCGTAAGCGGAGCAGGCCAGGTCGAAGGACCCGTCCCGGAACGGAAGCCGGCCCGCGTCCGCCTCGACCAGCGGGACGCCCCCGCCGATCCGCAGGGCGTGCTGGAGCTGGCGGTGGGAGAGGTCGAGCGCCACCGGGCGGGCGCCCTGGCCGGCCAGCCAGCGCGAGCACTGGGCCGCCCCGGCGCCGATCTCCAGGACGTCGAGGCCCTTGAGGGAGGAGGCGGGCCCCAGCAGGGCGGCCTCCGCCTCGTCCAGCCCTTCCGGACCCCAGACGAAGCGGTCGTCCCCCAGGAAGCCGCCGTGATCCGTCTGGTACTCGTCGGCGTTGCGGTCCCACCAGCCGCGGCTGGCCCGGCTGCTCTCCGCCTCGTCCGCCACGCGGCGGGTGGCCTCGGGTTCTGCGGGTTCTGCGCGTTCTGCGGAGTAGGTCCCGTGGATCTCTTGGCTCATCGTGCCCGTCGTTGTAGTTTGCCTTCACCCGCCGCGCCCGGTACGTACCAGGGGCGCACCCGGGGGTACGGACGCGTGTCCGCGGCGCCGTGCCGTAGTGTTCTCGGGCCGATGCGGCCTCGGAGAACACGAGTTGTGCCGGAATCGGGGCGATGTGCCCCGGGTGTGCGCCTTCGCGCATTGACCCTGTCCGGCTGCCCCCGTATGCTACAAGTTGCGCTGCGAGCCTGCGCGCCTCAGACCTAGCAGGCCGCGCTCGCGTCTGTTGCATGTCCCCTCGGTTGTCGAGGCGTCTCTCCGGAAACGGATTGTGCGCTTTCCAGGCTGTCCGGCTTCTGCAGAGGCGATACGGGCTTTCGGCGTAGCAGTACCTACGACTCTCTGTCCGTACCGGAGCCCTTTCCCACATGACGAGCAGCACCGAGACCACCGCCACCACTCCGCAGGTTGCGGTCAACGACATCGGCGACGCGGACGCGTTCCTCGCGGCGATCGACGAGACGATCAAGTACTTCAACGACGGCGACATCGTTGACGGCGTCATCGTCAAGGTTGACCGGGACGAAGTTCTCCTCGACATCGGTTACAAGACCGAAGGTGTCATCCCGAGCCGCGAGCTCTCGATCAAGCACGACGTCGACCCGAACGAGGTCGTCAAGGTCGGCGACGAGATCGAGGCCCTGGTTCTCCAGAAGGAGGACAAGGAAGGCCGCCTGATTCTCTCGAAGAAGCGCGCTCAGTACGAGCGTGCTTGGGGCACCATCGAGAAGATCAAGGAAGAGGACGGCATCGTCACCGGTACCGTCATCGAGGTCGTCAAGGGTGGTCTCATCCTCGACATCGGCCTCCGTGGCTTCCTGCCGGCGTCGCTCGTCGAGATGCGTCGCGTCCGCGACCTCCAGCCCTACGTGGGCAAGGAGCTCGAGGCCAAGATCATCGAGCTGGACAAGAACCGCAACAACGTGGTCCTGTCCCGCCGCGCCTGGCTCGAGCAGACCCAGTCCGAGGTTCGCCAGACGTTCCTCACGACCCTGCAGAAGGGTCAGGTCCGCTCCGGCGTCGTCTCCTCGATCGTCAACTTCGGTGCCTTCGTGGACCTGGGTGGCGTCGACGGTCTCGTGCACGTCTCCGAGCTGTCCTGGAAGCACATCGACCACCCCTCCGAGGTTGTCGAGGTCGGCCAGGAAGTCACCGTCGAGGTCCTCGACGTCGACATGGACCGCGAGCGCGTCTCCCTGTCGCTCAAGGCGACGCAGGAAGACCCGTGGCAGCAGTTCGCCCGGACGCACCAGATCGGTCAGGTCGTCCCGGGTAAGGTCACCAAGCTCGTTCCCTTCGGTGCGTTCGTGCGCGTCGACGAGGGCATCGAGGGTCTGGTCCACATCTCCGAGCTGGCCGAGCGCCACGTGGAGATCCCGGAGCAGGTCGTCCAGGTCAACGACGAGATCTTCGTCAAGGTCATCGACATCGACCTCGAGCGCCGTCGCATCAGCCTCTCGCTGAAGCAGGCCAACGAGTCCTTCGGTGGCGACCCGGCCTCGGTCGAGTTCGACCCGACGCTGTACGGCATGGCCGCGTCGTACGACGACCAGGGCAACTACATCTACCCCGAGGGCTTCGACCCCGAGACCAACGACTGGCTCGAGGGCTTCGAGGCGCAGCGCGAGGTCTGGGAGACCCAGTACGCCGAGGCGCAGCAGCGCTTCGAGCAGCACCAGGCCCAGGTCATCAAGTCCCGCGAGGCCGACGAGGCTGCTGCGGCCGAGGGTGCTGCTGCCCCGGCCGGCGCTGCTCCGGCCGCCTCCGGCGGCAGCGGTGGCGGTGGCGGCGGCGGTTCGTACTCCTCGGAGTCGGCGGACAACTCCGGCGCCCTGGCGTCGGACGAGGCCCTTGCCGCGCTGCGCGAGAAGCTCGCGGGCGGCCAGAGCTGACGCTCTGACCCCGGCGGCTCATCGGCTGCGTCAGCTGTAGAGCGGTAAGTGAGGCCCGTTCCCTTCGGGGGGCGGGCCTCACTCGTGTCTGCGGGCCTGCGTTTCAGTTGGTCCGTGGGTCTGCGGGGCTGCGTGTCTAGGGGGTGACGGCGATGTTGGTCAGCCCCTTGCCGCCGGTGACGGTGTTGCTCGCGTACACGGTGGTGCGGCAACTGGAGCTGTTGTTGGTGACGTTGATGGCGAGCTGCTTGTCGCCGGTGGCCCCGGAGAGGTTCGAGGCGTTGTCACGGAAGACGGTGCCGCAGCCCCAGCCGCTCCGCTGGGTGTGGGTCTCGTAGCCGTTGTTGGTGGTGCGGGACCCCTTGTTGCCCTCGACCAGGACGTTGTTGCCCTTCACGTCGACCCAGGAGTCGTCGTAGTTGGCGCCGGTCAGCCCGCGGCCGTCGAAGGTGTTGCCGATGATCCTCGCGCCGGTCGTGCCCTCCTTGATGTCGATGCTCTCGCCGCCGACACCGGGGCCGATGGTGTTGTTCAGGATCTGTGCGTTGTCGCTGCGGTCGGAGAGGCCGCCCGCCGAACCGACGTACACGCCCTCGCCCATGCCCCGCCCGTTCTGCCCGGTGTCGAAGATGCGGGAGTTCTTCAGGACGCCGTTCCTGCTGGAACTACGGAAGTGGACGCCTTCCATGTCCAGGTCGTGCACGGTCACCGAGTCGATGACGACACCGTTCGCCGCGTCGGTCATGATGCCTTTCTGGCCGCCCTCGACCGTGACCCCCTGGACGGTCCAGTACGAGGCGCCGTTCAGGTGCAGCCCGTAGCCGCCGCCCGCGGTCAGGACTGCCCTGCTGGAGCCGACGAGGGTGATCCGCGCCCCGGCGGTGCCGGGCCGGGTGGCCTTGAAGTTCCCGGTGTACGTGCCGTCGGCGAGCCGGATCGTGTCGCCGGGGGAGACGGTGGTGAGCGCCGATTTGAGCTGGGCCGCGGTGCTCACGTCGATGACCGCGGCGTTCGCGGGTCCGGCGCCGGCCAGGGTGAGACCGCCGGCGACCAGGGCGGCGGTGAGCAGGACGGTGAGGGGGGAGCGGGTGCGCATGGGGGTGCCTTCCCGTCGCAGGGGTTCAGACGCAGAGGACGCAGGGGACGCAGGGGACGTAGAGCCCCGGACGTGGAGGTCCGGACGCCGAGGCCCAGTGCGCTTCCGTGCGTTTCCGTACATGAATACAAGGCGCGTGTCTGAACGTGTTGCCCAGTGACGGTAGGGACGGCGACGGAGGGCGTCAAGGTCTGGACCAGGATCGGCGGGCGATGCCGGATGCGGCGAAACGCTCGCGTGGCACGGCAACTGACGCGCCGTGACCCGTCCTCGCCGGGGAAAGGTCCGGCTGCGGGGAATGCTCCTGCCGCCGGTCGTGTTCTTCCCTAGGAATACGAGGAGGAGCGGTAACCGTGCTTGATCCGCAGAGTTTGTACGAATGGGAGCCGAAGGGGCTGGCCGTCGTCGACATGGCGCTGGCGCAGGAGTCGGCGGGCCTGGTCATGCTCTACCACTTCGACGGCTACATCGACGCGGGCGAGACCGGCGAGCAGATCGTCGACGGCCTGCTCGAAACGCTGCCCCACCAGGTCGTCGCGCGCTTCGACCACGACCGGCTCGTCGACTACCGCGCACGGCGCCCCCTGCTCACCTTCCGGCGTGACCGCTGGGCGTCCTTCGAGGCCCCGACCCTGGAGGTCCGGGTGGTCCAGGACGCCACCGGAGCGCCCTTCCTGCTGCTGTCGGGCCCGGAGCCGGACGTCGAGTGGGAGCGGTTCGCCGCCGCCGTCGAGCAGATCGTCGAGCGCCTCGGTGTCCGGCTCGCGGTGAACTTCCACGGCATCCCGATGGGCGTCCCGCACACCCGCCCCGTCGGCATCACCCCGCACGGCAACCGCATCGACCTGATGCCGGGCCACCGCAGCCCCTTCGACGAGGCCCAGGTGCCCGGCTCGGCCGAGGCCCTGGTCGAATACCGGCTGATGGAGTCCGGCCACGACGTCCTCGGGGTCGCCACCCACGTCCCGCACTATGTCGCCCGGTCCTCCTACCCGGACGCGGCGCTCACCGCGCTGGAGGCGATCACCGCGGCGACCGGTCTGGTGCTGCCCGCTCTCGCGCACTCCCTGCGCACCGAGGCGCACCGCACCCAGACCGAGATCGACCGGCAGATCGGCCAGGGCGACGAGGAACTCGTCTCCCTCGTCGAGGGCCTTGAGCACCAGTACGACGCCGTCGCCGGCTCCGAGACACGCGGCAACCTCGTCGCCGAGCCGGTCGACCTGCCGTCCGCCGACGAGATCGGCCGCGAGTTCGAGCGCTTCCTCGCCGAGCGGGAGGGTGAGGGCTGAGCGCCCCCGCCCGGCCCGTAGGCTGCGGCCCATGCTGAAAGTGGGCCTGACCGGCGGCATCGGCGCCGGCAAGAGTGAAGTGTCGCGGCTGCTCGTCGAGCGCGGCGCCGTCCTGATCGACTCCGACCGGATCTCCCGCGAGGTCGTCGAGCCCGGTACGCCCGGACTCGCGGCCGTCGTCGAGGAGTTCGGGCCGGACGTCCTGACCGCCGAAGGCACCCTGGACCGTCCGGCGCTCGGCGCGCTCGTCTTCGCCGACGCCGAACGGCGGGCCGCGCTCAACGCGATCGTCCACCCCCTGGTCGGCGCCCGCGCCGCCGAACTGGAGCGGGCGGCTCCCGAGGACGCCGTCGTCGTCCACGATGTCCCCCTCCTCGCCGAGAACGGGCTCGCCCCCCTGTACGACCTGGTCGTGGTCGTCGACGCCTCCGTCGAGACCCAGCTGCACCGGCTCGTGACGCTGCGAGGGATGACCGAGTCCGACGCCCGTGCCAGGATGGCCGCCCAGGCGACCCGCGAGCAGCGCCGGGCCGTCGCCGACCTGATCGTGGACAACGACGGGCCGCTGGAGGCGCTGGAACCGCAGGTCCGTGCGGTCTGGGACGAGTTGGTCCGCAGGGCCGCCGCCGCTCGCTGAGCCCGCGCACGCGGACGCCCCGGCCGGAATACCGGAGCCGCGGCGGACGTTGGAAACGCGCGAGGGAAGGGAAGGATGCGACCGTGTCCGAGAGGAATCCGCAGACCCACGTCATCGACTTCCGTGCGGCCGAGCACCTGCTCGACGCCCGGGACCCCCGGGGTGCCGTCAAGCTCCTCGACTCGGTGATCGCCGCCCACCCGGAGAACACCGCCGCCCGGCTGCTCCGGGCCCGCGCTTTCTTCGCCGCCGCTCAACTGCGGCCCGCCGAGCTGGAATTCGAGCTGGTGCTGGAGCGTGAGCCGGACAACGCGTTCGCCCACTTCGCCCTGGCCCGCACCTTCGAGCGGGCAGGCCGCCCGGAGCAGGCGACCCGGCACTTCCGTCTGGCGGCGGCGCTCGATCCGAAGCCGGAGTACCTCCGGGCCGCGAAGTTCGACGAGCGGGCCTGAGCGCCGACGCGTGGGCCTGGGCGCCGACGCGTGGGCCTGGGCGCCGACGCGTGGGCCTGGGCGCCGACGCGTGGGCTTGGGGAGGGCGCGAGCGGGCTTGGGAGGGTGCTTCCGGGCCTTTAGGGCTGCCCGGAAGAGGGGCCCGCCCGCCCTCCGTTCTTCCAGCCGCCCTCCGTGCCGGGCCCCGGCCGGCGCGGACGGCCGTCGCCGTGGTCCGGCTCGTACGGCGGGACGTCACGGCCCGGCTGGTAGTGCGAGCCCTGGCGCATGCGGTACGTGATCATGCCGAGGTCCAGCACCGCGAGCAGCAGCACCACCGCGCAGGCCGCCGCCCAGCCCGGCCGCCCGGTCAGGGAGAACGCCACCAGGCCGAAGAGGGTCCAGAAGATCCCCCACAGGCTCAGCCAGAGCCGCATCCGCAGCGGACTGCGGGCGGTCGCGGGTTCACTGCCGGTACGCATGGCGATCACCTCACTCACCAGCATGGACCCGCCCGGCGGCGGACGGAACAGGGAGCGGCCGCCCGGAGGGAAGTCACTACGCTGCGGCCTTTGGTGCTGACTGTTCGTGACGGGCGGGGAACTGTGCGCGGCGGCGGCTCGTTCGTCCTTCATGGGGGAGTCACTGGTACGTGAGGGGTATGAGGGGACCGGTCCCGGGGTCATCACGCCGGACGGGCGCGCGGTGGAGCTGTATCGCCGGCTGTCCGTCGGCGAGGAGCCGGACGTGATAGCGGGCGTGTCCCCGCCGGGGCGAGCATCCTCGAACTGGGCTGCGGGGCGGGCCGGGTGACGCACCCGCTGGTGCGGCGCGGCTTCCGGGTGACCGCGGTGGACGAGTCGCCGGAGATGCTGGAGGCAATCGTCGGGGCGCGCACGGTGCGGAGCCCCATCGAGTCGCTGGACCTGGGCGACGAGCGGTTCGACGTGGTGCTGCTCGGCTCGTTCCTGGTTCACGCGGGCGAGCACCGGGTACGCGACGGGGTGCTGCGCGTCTGCCGCGCCCATGTGCGGGACGACGGGATCGTTCTCGTACAGCGCGAGGGTGTGGCGCACCGTTCGGAGCCGCCGTGGGAGCGTACCGACCCATCCGGCGGCCTGATCCGGATCGTCTCGGCGGATCCGGTGGGCGATGGCGTGCGCTCCGTGCGCGCGGAGTATCACGTCGACGACGCGCGGTGGACACAGACCTTCCGGTCGCGGGAGCTGTCCGACGAGGACCTTGCCGGGTGTCTGGCGGTGGCCGGACTGGCGGTGGACCGCACCCTCACCGACGACGGCACCTGGCTGCCGGCCCGCCCCGCGCTCTGACCTCAGTGCACGAAGCTGTAGCTGTGCCACGGCCCGCTGCCCGGCGCCGTCACATCGCTGAACCTGGTCGGCACGTACGTCGTCCGGTCGCCCGTGCAGTCACGTGTGCGGTACAGGATGACGTCGACCAGAGTCAGGTTCTCCACCTCGTGGGCTCCCGCCGGGGCGATCCGGTGGCAGCCGCGTACCAACGGGCTGTTCACCTGCAGCACCGCTTCGTGCTCCGTCGTGTACGTCACCGGGCCCACCGCGGTGCGGCCGAGCCCGGAGCAGCCCGAGGCGGCGAGGGCGAGGAGCGTGACTCCGGCGGCGATCCCGAGTCGGCGTCGGCGGTGAACGGTGGCGGTCACGGACATGGGCGGGTCCTCGTCTGCTCGTCCGGTGCTCGTCCGGCGAATCGGTACGTCGGGACGACGTGCTGGCGCTGGCCACCTTGCCCGCCCGGGGTCTCCCCGGCACCCCGTGCGCGGCCGACCGGGCGAGCCGCGGGTCGATGGAAGTTCGCCATGCGCCCAAATGGGGCATAGAGTCGTAAAAGGTGTTTGGCGGTCGTTTGTCTGTCCGCTCCCCTTCCTCCCAGGGGGCCGTGATGGCTCAGGAACTAGTGGTCGCGTTGGTGGCGGTGCTCTGTACCGGAGCGTTGTACGTGGCGTCGGCGGCGCGGGTGATCCGGCAGTACGAGCGGGGTGTCGTGCTGCGGCTCGGCAGGCTGCAGAAAGAAGTGCGGCGGCCGGGCTTCACGATGGTCGTGCCGGGCATCGACCGGCTGCGCAAGGTCAGTCTGCAGATCGTCACCATGCCGGTGCCCGCCCAGGACGGCATCACCCGGGACAACGTCACCGTCCGTGTGGACGCCGTCATCTACTTCAAGGTCGTCGACCCGGCGAGCGCCGTCATCGCGGTGGAGGACTACCGGTTCGCCGTCTCGCAGATGGCCCAGACCTCGCTCCGGTCGATCATCGGCAAGAGCGACCTGGACGACCTGCTGTCCAACCGCGAGAAGCTGAACCAGGGGCTGGAGGTCATGATCGACAGCCCGGCCGTCAGCTGGGGCGTGCAGATCGACCGCGTGGAGATCAAGGACGTCTCGCTGCCGGAGACCATGAAGCGGTCCATGGCCCGCCAGGCCGAGGCCGACCGGGAGCGGCGCGCCAGGGTGATCAACGCCGACGCGGAGCTCCAGGCGTCGAAGAAGCTGGCACAGGCGGCCGGGGAGATGTCCGCCGAGCCCGCCGCGCTCCAGCTGAGGCTGTTGCAGACCGTGGTCGCCGTCGCGGCGGAGAAGAACTCCACGCTGGTACTGCCGTTCCCGGTGGAGCTGCTCCGGTTCCTGGAGCGCGCGCAGCAGCAGCCGGCGGCGGGGCAGGACGGGGCGGGACAGCAGCCGTCGGAGAGCGGAGCCGCCGGGCAGTCCTCGCTGTCCTCGGGGGACGGAGCACCGCTTCCGGCTACGGAGGTGGAGGGGCAGGTCCCCGAAACGCGGATCTCCGAAGAACCGGCCGTCCCGAGCACTCCGGCCCCACCGGACGCACCCGCCGCCGCGAGCACTCCGGACGCACCGGACGTACCCGCCGTCCCGAGCACTCCGGACGCACCCGCCGCACCGAGCGCTCCTGACACTCACACCGCACCGTCCTCCTCGAAGAAGCCGTTCGCCCATCACTGAGCGTGCCGGGTCCGTTCACGGAGTCGAACGTGTGCCCGACCGGTCCCTGTGACGCTGAGCTGGGATGATGCGGCAGGAGTCCGCAGTGTCAGACCTCCCGCCTAGACTCGCGGAGTCAGCACGTTCCGTGCCGGCGAAGACCGTGGATCAGGTGGGAGGGGGTGGCGGACATGACGGCACGGGCCCGTGAGGGTGAGGCGCGGGACACCGGGGGCGCACCCCAAAGCGCTGACATCGGCCGCCTGCTGCGCTGCGCGGCCGTCTTCCTGCCCGGCCCGGTGCCCAGGGACGGCCGCATCGCCTTCTGGGACCCGCACGCGGACGGCGACCCGTGGCACGACGAGAGTGTGCGGGAGCGGGGCGGGACGTCCTTCGCGTACGCGGACGCCACCGGGCGCCCCGACTCCGTCCCGTACACCGGCGCCCGGCTCACGGTGCTCCGGCCGGACCCGGCGGCGGGCCCGGGGAGCGTCCGCGCCACCGAGACGCCCGCGGCGCTGCTGTCCGTGGCCGACGCGCTGCCCGTGCTCGTCCGGGCACGTCATCACGCCTCCGCCCACCCCGCGACCCGCTGCTGGGGTGCGGCCACGCTGCACGCCCTTCAGCTCGTCGCACGCGGCAGGCTCCTCCCCGGCCTCACGGCGGACGGTCACGACGCCTGGCGGGCGGGACCGAGGGACGCCGGGGACGTCGCGCATCTGCGGTCGGTCGCCGCCGCCCTGCCGCCCGAGGGGCACGCGGTGCCGGTCCCCGCTTCCGAGCCGCCCCGGCTCCCCGAACCCGAGGCGTTGATCGGGTCGTTCCTGGACGCCGTCGCCGACACGCTGCCGCGCACGCCCGCCGCCGCGTTCGCGATGGGCGCCCCGTTCGCCGCCCGCGAGGCCCAGCATCTGCCCCATGCCGCCGCCTGGGCCGTCGAGGTGGCCTCGGGCCTGGACGCGGGCGTGCGGGTCTCGCTGCGCCTGGACCTCTCCGCGTACGAGCTGTTCGACACCGCCGACACCTACGCGGTCACCGCCGCCCGCGAGGAGGCGGAGGCCGCCGACGGATCCGCCCGGCCGGAGCACCCGGACGACCCGGCGGCCCGCCATGCCGCCGCGGCCGTCGTGCAGGTCCACAGCCTCGCCGACCCGACCCGCATGGTGGACGCGGCGGCCCTGTGGAACGGCGGGGCGGCCGAGCCGTTCGGGCCGCGCTCCCGGGTCGACGCGGTGCTGGCACTGCGCCGCGCCGCCCGCGTCTGGGCCCCGTTGGAACGACTCCTGGGGCAGCCCGTCCCCGATGTGCTCGCGATCACCGAGGACGAGCTGTACGAGCTGCTGAGCGACGCCGGATCCCGGCTGGCCGCCGCCGGGGTCGGCGTGCACTGGCCGCGCGAGCTGGCCCGTTCGCTCACCGCGGCCGCCGTCGTGCGGCCCGCGCCCGGATCGGCCACCGACGGCACGTCCTTCTTCGACGCCGAGCACCTCTTCACCTTCGACTGGCAGTTGTCCCTGGGGGACGAGCGGCTGACCGAGGCCGAGATGGACGCCCTGGCCGAGGCCCACCGCCCGGTGGTGCGGCTGCGCGACCAGTGGGTGGTCGTCGACCCCGCCCTCGTACGCAAGGCGCGCAAGCGGGAGCTGGGGCTCCTGGATCCGGTGGACGCGCTGGCCGTCGCCCTCACCGGCAGCGCGGAGGTGGACGGCGAGCGGGTGGACGCCGTCCCCGCCGGTGCGCTGGCCGCGCTCCGGACCCGCATCCTCAGCCAGGACACGACGATCGCGCCGCCGCCCGGCCTGGACGCGACCCTGCGCGACTACCAACTGCGCGGCCTGGCCTGGCTGGACCGGATGACCTCGCTCGGGCTCGGCGGCTGCCTCGCCGACGACATGGGCCTCGGGAAGACGATCACCCTCATCGCCCTCCACCTGCACCGCGCGCACCCCTCGCCCACCCTGGTGGTCTGCCCCGCCTCCCTCCTCGGCAACTGGCACCGCGAGATCAGCCGCTTCGCCCCCGGCGTTCCCGTGCGCCGCTTCCACGGCACCGACCGCACCCTGAGCGATCCGGACGGCGGCTTCGTCCTGACCACCTACGGCACGATGCGCTCCAACGCCGCGCAGCTCGCCGGGCAGAGCTGGGGCCTGGTCGTCGCCGACGAGGCGCAGCACGTCAAGAATCCGCATTCGTCCACGGCCCGGGCGCTGCGCACCATCCCCGCCCCGGCCCGGGTCGCCCTCACCGGCACCCCCGTCGAGAACAACCTCTCCGAACTCTGGGCGCTGCTCGACTGGACCACACCCGGACTGCTCGGCCCGCTCAAGGCGTTCCGGGCCCGGCACGCCCGGATCGTGGAGAACACCGGCACCGCCGCGGGCCTGGGCAACGAGGAAGCGGTGGAGCGGCTGTCCCGGCTGGTCCGGCCCTTCCTCCTGCGGCGCAAGAAGTCCGACCCCGGCATCGCCCCCGAGCTGCCGCCCAAGACGGAGACCGACCACCCCGTCTCCCTCACCCGTGAGCAGGCCACGCTCTACGAGGCGGCCGTCCGCGAGACGATGGCGCAGATCGAGGCGGCGGAAGGCATCGCCCGCCGGGGACTGGTCATGAAGCTGCTGACCTCGCTCAAGCAGATCTGCAACCACCCCGCCCAGTATCTGAAGGAGGAGCCCACCCGGCTCACGGGCCGCTCCGGCAAGCTCGCCCTCCTCGACGAACTGCTCGACACCATCCTGTCCGAGGACGGCTCGGTCCTGATCTTCACCCAGTACGTGTCGATGGCGAAGCTCCTCTCCGCACACCTCGCCTCCCGCGCGATCCCCTCCCAGCTCCTGCACGGCGGTACGCCGGTGCCCGAGCGGGAGCGGATGGTGGACCGCTTCCAGTCCGCCGAGGTCCCCGTCTTCCTGCTCTCCCTCAAGGCGGCCGGCACCGGGCTGAATCTGACCCGCGCCGCCCATGTCGTCCACTTCGACCGCTGGTGGAACCCGGCCGTGGAGGAACAGGCCACCGACCGGGCGTACCGGATCGGCCAGACCCAGCCCGTGCAGGTCCACCGGATCATCGCGGAGGGCACGGTGGAGGACCGGATCGGTGAGCTGCTGGAGTCCAAGCGGGCCCTGGCGGACGCGGTGCTCGGCACCGGGGAGAGCGCCCTGACCGAGCTCAGCGACCGTGACCTCGCCGACCTCGTATCGCTGCGGAGGCCCGCATGAGCCCGCGCCCGGCCACCGGCCCGGCCGCCCGGAGACCGGCCCCCCGCGTCCGGCCAGGACCGGACGATCTGCGGCGCAGCTTCGAGGCGGTGCCCGCCCGCACCTCCGCCGAGGGCGCGCCCTTCGCGGACAGCTGGTGGGGCCGGGCCTGGGTGGACGCGCTGGAGTCGCTGTCGATGGACGAGGCCCGGCTCGCCCGCGGCCGTACGTACGCCGACGACGGCCAGGTCGCGGCGATCACCGTCACCCCCGGCCGCGTCGTCGCCTATGTCCAGGGCACCCGGGCCCGCCCCTACCGCGCCGAACTGCGGCTGCGGACCTTCACCGACCCCGGCTGGGACACCCTGCTCGACGCGGTCGCCGCCCACCCCGGCCACCTGTCCGCGCTGCTGGCCAAGGAGATGCCGCACTCCCTGGCCCACACCGCCGAGGAGGCCGGTGTCCGGCTGCTGCCCGCCGCCGACGACCTCGACCCCAGCTGCACCTGCCCCGACCACGGGCGGCCCTGCAAACACGTGGCCGCCCTCTGCTTCCAGACGGCCCTGCTGCTCGACAGCGACCCGTTCGTCCTGCTGCTGATGCGGGGCCGGGGCGAGCGCGAGCTGCTGGACGAGCTGGGCCGGCGCAACGCCGAACACTCCGCCCGCGAGCGCCCCGCCGCTCCCGCCGCCCCGTCGGTCGGGGCTCAGGAGGCCTTCGCCCGACGCTTCCTGCCGCCGCTCCCGGCGCCCCTCCCCGTCCCGTCGCACCCCGGCCGGCCACCGTCGTACCCGGATCTGCCCGGCGCCCGCGACCCGCTGGGCCTGGACCACCTCGCCGCCGACGCCGCCGCCCGCGCCCATGCCCTGCTGACCACGGGCCGCGACCCGCTGGCCGGGCTCACCCCGTGGCAGGACGCCGTCCGCCTCGCCGCCTCGCGGCCGACCGCCGGGCTCACCGCCACCACCCGCGCGCTCTACCGGGAGCTGGCGTACGCCACCGGCCGCACCACCACCGACCTCGCCCGCGCCGTCGCCGCCTGGCGTCAGGGCGATGCCGAGGGCCTCGCGGTCCTGGAGACGCCCTGGGACCCGCCGGCCGGCCCCTTCGACCGGGCCAGGCCCGCGCTCGCCGCCGCAGGCTTCCCGCGCTTCACACCCTGGCGCAACCACCTCACCCACCCGGCCGGTTCGCTCCAGCTCCGCTTCGGCCGCGACCACCGCTGGTACGGCTACGAATCCGACCCCGGCGCCGACGACTGGTGGCCGCGCGCCGCCCCCGGCCCCGACCCGGTCTCCGTCCTCGAAGCGCTGCTGGCCGGCGACTTCACCCCGGACGCACCCGGAGACGAAGCCCGATACGTGCGGTAAGGCCCTACGAGAGGTGAAGGCCTACGAGGGGCAAGGCCCCATGTGCGTAAGGCCCCGCATGCGTCCGGCCCTACCAGCGTCGGCCCCTACGCGCGGTAAAACCCTTGGCCACCGGTGAGTTGTCCCTGTTGGCGTCCTCGACGTGGCGAAACTCAATCAGATCATCGCAGTGGAGAAGGGCGTCAAGTCCAAGGCACACCAGGACCTGACGGCGGCACATCACGGCCTCCAGAAGACCGGTCTGCTGGCCGGCATCTCCCGGACCTACCAGCCCAAGGACGAGGAGGGCGAGCAGCTTCCGCCCGAGTCGACGCTGGTCCAGGTCAAGGCCGAGGACGTGCTGCGGGACACCGCGGCCACGCTGACCCGGCTCTTCGACGTGACCGCCACGAAGGACTGGGCGAACTGCTCGGCCAGGGCCGATGTGTCGGTCGACGGCCGGGTGCTGGTGAGCGAGGTGCCGGTGTCGTATCTGCTCTTCCTGGAGAAGCAGCTCACCGACCTCAACACCTTCGTCCGCAAGCTGCCCGTGCTGGACGCCGCCGAGGCCTGGGTGCAGGACCCGTCGACCGACTCCTGGAAGACCGAGCCGGTCCGCACGCTCCGTACGAAGAAGGTGCCCCGCAACCACGTCAAGGCGGAGGCCACCGACAAGCACCCGGCGCAGGTCGAGGTGTACTACGAGGACATCCCGATCGGTTACTGGACGACCGTCAAGTTCTCCGGGGCACTGGCCGCGCGGCGCGTCAACGAACTGCTGGGCCGGATCGAGAAGCTCCAGCAGGCCGTGAAGTTCGCCCGCGAGGAGGCCAACGGCGTGGACGTCACGGACCAGCGGGTGGGTGATGCGGTATTCGGTTACCTCTTCGGGTGACCGACCATGGATTCCCCGGCCGCCGTCTCCGGCGGCCGGGGTGCGCGAGGAGCGCAAGCTGAAACTGAAGCTTGTCGTGAAGGCGCGGTACCAGCGGAGGTTCGACTCCTCCCTCCGGCACGGGCCGGAGTAGCCCAAGCAGGCAGAGGCAGCCGCCGTCAATCTCAGACTCTTGCTCCAGACTCAGCATTCGCCGCCGATCGCCGGATCGAACGGGCTCGGGCCCACGCACGTCGAAATGCCGGTTCAAGTCCGGCCCGCAGAGCTCCGATCTGCGGTGGTCCAAAGGCAGGACGCGACGACATCATGACTGACCCGGACCCTTAAACGTGCCGGCGTGCCAGATGGGCGGCACTCTCAGGGCCCGGAGGCCGGCTACGCCTCCGGGCCCGCTCCCGTTCCCGGTCCCCTGCGCACGGGCGCGTCATACCAGCGAGACGCCCCGCCCCGCGAAGAACCGCTCGAACTCCGTCAGCGGCAGCACAGCCGCCCGCGTACCGGCGTCCGTCCCCGACGGGTTGTGGAAGTGGACGCCGGACCCGTCCGCCGTCCGCGCGGTCACCAGCACCAGATGCCCGCCCCGCCCCGGAGCCGGCCGCTCCGGATACCGGATCCCGTAGTGGACGGAGGCCAGCACGGTACGGCCCGCGTCCAGCAGTGGGGGAATCCCTTCCACGTCGAGGTGCCGGTGGACCGTGGCCTCGCGCCCGTACACCTCACCGACGTACTCGGCGAAGGGGGCGTAGACCAGCCCCCGGATCGTCCCGTCCGCATCGTCCTGCGTGTAGGCCCCGTACTTCAGCGCCCCGTCACGCAGCGCGAACAGCGACGGGGCGTCGGCGCCGAGCGCCATGCGCAGGCAGGTCATCCCGCACAGATGACCTGCCCAGCGCGCGTACTCGGCGGGCGAGCCCGCCCCCGACTCCGCCCAGCCCGGGTCCTCGGCCGGGTCGAGACCGCCCTCCACGATCGCCCCCACCAGCTCCGGCGTGGCGAACTGGGTATGGACGGGGACGGGACAGCGGGCACAGGTCACTGGCGGTATCCGTTCAGGAAGCGGCCGATGCGGCTGATCGCCGCGTCGAGGTCGTCGGCGTACGGGAGGGTCAGGATGCGGAAGTGGTCCGGGCGCGGCCAGCTGAAGCCGGTGCCCTGCACCACCTGGATCTTCTCCCGCAGCAGCAGGTCCAGCACGAACTTCTCGTCGTCGACGATTCTGTGCACCTTCGGATCGATGCGCGGGAAGGCGTACAGCGCGCCCTTCGGCTTCACGCACGAGACGCCGGGGATCTCGTTCAGCCGCTCCCAGGCCCGGTCGCGCTGCTCGTGCAGCCTCCCGCCCGGCGCGACCAGCTCCCGGATGGACTGCCGCCCGCCGAGCGCGGCCTGAATGGCGTACTGAGCCGGGGCGTTGGGGCACAGCCGCATGGAGGCCAGCATGGTGAGGCCCTCCAGGTAGTTGCGGGCGTGCTGGCGCGGACCTGACACCACCATCCAGCCCGAACGGAAGCCGGCCACCCGGTACGTCTTCGACAGTCCGCTGAAGGTGAGACAGACCAGGTCAGGGGCGAGGACCGCCGCGCTGTGGTGCTCGGCCCCGTCGTACAGGATCTGGTCGTAGATCTCGTCGGCGAACACCATCAGCCCGTGCCGGCGCGCCAGATCGAGCATGCCTTCGAGGATCTCGCGCGGATAGACCGCGCCGGTGGGGTTGTTCGGGTTGATGATCACGACGGCCCTGGTCCGGTCGGTGATCTTCGCGGCCATGTCGGCGAGATCCGGATTCCAGTCGGACTCCTCGTCGCAGACGTAGTGCACGGCCTTGCCGCCCGCGAGCGTGGTCACCGCCGTCCACAGCGGGAAGTCCGGGGCCGGGATCAGCACCTCGTCGCCGTCCTCCAGCAGCGCCTGCACGGCCATGGAGATCAGCTCGGAGACCCCGTTGCCGAGGAACACGTCGTCCACGCCGACCTCGGTCAGCCCCATGGCCTGGTAGCGCTGGACCACCGCCCGCCGGGCCGAGAGGATGCCGCGCGAATCGGTGTAGCCGTGCGCCTGCGGCAGCATCCGGATCATGTCCTGGACGATCTCCTCGGGGGCCTCGAAGCCGAAGAGCGCGGGGTTGCCCGTGTTGAGCCGGAGCACGCTGTGGCCCGCCTCCTCCAGGGCGTTGGCGTGCTCGATGACCGGGCCCCGGATCTCGTAGCAGACCTCGTTGAGCTTGCTGGACTGCCGGAACTCCATGCGCTGCCTCCCGAGCCGAATTGCGATACTTGGTTTTACCAAGCTTCAGCTTGGAAAGTCCAACAACATGTCTAGACTGCGTCGCATGCCACGTCAGCAGCAGCCAGCAGCACGTCCCGTCCGTCGCCGGAGCTACGACCAGTTCTGCGCCACCGCCCGCGCCCTCGACTCCGTCGGCGACCGGTGGACGCTGCTGATCGTCCGTGAACTGCTGGGCGGGCCCCGCCGCTACACGGACCTGCACGCCGATCTGCCCGGCGTCAGCACGGATGTGCTGGCCTCCCGGCTCAAGGACATGGAACAGACCGGACTCGCCCTGCGCCGTAAGCTGCCGCCCCCGTCGGCCGCGTCGGTCTACGAGCTGACCGCGCGCGGCCAAGCCCTGCTGCCCGTCCTCGCCGCCCTCGCCGAGTGGGGAGCGCCCGCCCTCGCCGAGCGCCGCCCCACCGACGCGGTGCGGGCCCACTGGTTCGCGCTGCCGCTGCTCGGCGCCCTCGCCGGGCTCACCCAGGAGGGTGTCCTCGAAGTCCGGCTCGACGAGGGTGAGTTCCACCTCCATGTCGGTGGGGGAGCGGGGGCCGTGCTGCCGGGCGCAGAGGAGTACGGCCCGGTGTACGGGTACGGTCCGGCCGACCGTCCCGATGCCCGGATCGTCCTCGACGCCGGGGTGTGCCTGGAGCTCGCGCAGGGCGGGGCGACCCTGGCGGAGGCGGTGAAGGACGGCCGCGTCGAGGTGTCCGGCGAAGGCCCGCTCGCCGCGGAACTGCGGGGCGCCTGACTCCCCCTCACGGAAGCGTCCTTCTGCCGGCCGGGCGATGATGGAGCCGTGCGACTCGAAGCGATCACCTGGGAACGGCTGGCCGGCGAGCTGGCCCGGTACGGCGACGGACTGTCCGCCGCCGACGGCGGGCCCTGGCTCGCGTTCGGCATCGACGGCGCCCCGGCCGCCCGCACCGGCGAGAGGGCCGAGCGCCTCGCCGAGGAGCTGAGGCTGCTCGGCCGCTCGGTCCTCGTCGTCTCCACCGAGGGGTTCCTGCGCCCGGCGAGTCTGCGCTTCGAGCACGGTAAGCGGGACCCGGACGCGTACATCGACAGCTGGTACGACACCGGGGCGCTGTGGCGCGAGGTGTTCGGGCCGCTGGAGGCGGGCGGCTCCGGCCGGGTGCTGCCCGATCTGTGGGACCCGGCGACCGACCGGGCGACCCGCACCCCGTACCACGCGCTGCCCGAGGGCGGGGTCGTCGTCGTGCACGGCCCGTTCCTGCTGGGGCACTGGTTCCCGTTCGCGCTGAGCGTCCATCTGCGGCTGTCCCCGGGGGCGTTGCGACGGCGTACGCGGGAGTCGGAACGCTGGACCCTGCCCGCTTTCGTCCGGTACGAGAACGAGGTATCGCCCACGGAACGGGCGGACGTGGCGGTCCGGGCGGACGACCCGTCGCACCCCGCCTGGTCGGGGCTGCCCGGGAGCGGGTGAACCACGCGCGGCGCGGCACCGCTGTCACTGGACGGGTGCGGCGGCCCCGGCCGTCACGGGGCGGGCGGGGCGGTGCCGCTGTCACGGGGGCGGCGGGGTGAGACCGTCGTCTTCGGGCGTACGGGTGGTGCGATACCGGCCGTCACACCGGACGCGCGGCGGGGCGGCGCCGTACGGGTGTGGCCCCGGCCGTCGCCGGGCCGGCGGTGCGACACCATCGTCTTCGGACGTACGGGGGCGACACCGGCCGTCACACCGGACGGGCGGTGCGACCCCGGCCGTCACCGGGCAGGCGGTGGCCGGCCGCCCACCGTGGCCACGGCCGTCGCTCCCGCCCGGCAGCCCTCGGTCGCCGCGGCCATGCCGTCCGCCCCGGCCAGCAGGGCCGCGAGGAACCCGCCGGTGAACGCGTCGCCCGCCCCCGTCGAGTCGACCGGATCGCGCACCGGCGGGGCGGGGACGCGGCCGATGACCTCGCCCGCGGCGGCCACCACGGCTCCCCGCGCACCCAGGGTGACGACGACGCGCGGGAACCACCGGCTCAACTCGGCCGCCGCCGACTCCGCTCCGGGCCGCCCGGTGAGGAGCCGGGCCTCGTCCGCGTTCGGCAGCAGCAGCTCCGCCCCCTCCGCGAACTCCAGGAACCGCTTCGGCCCCAGCTCGCCGAGGAACCCGGCCGACGCCGGATCCACGCTCACCGGAACGCCCCGCTCCACGGCAGAACGCAGGGCGAGGAGGGCGGTGGCCCGGCTCGTCGCGGCGAACAGGAGATAGCCGGAGAGATGCAGCCGCCCGACGCCGTCGAGCATCGACGGTGCGAAGTCCTCGGACTCCGGGGAATTGCATTTGATGCGTGAGGTTGGGCTGTCTGAGCTGGGGATCTGCGGCATCACTGTGCCTCCTGAGGGTGGGCGAGGCAGGCTTTTGACCTGCGCTCTTGCCGTGGATCAGTCATCTGATGCATGATTCGCGCACCCTGAGAAAGAGGGCTGCGTGACGACGACGGACTTGAGTGAAGGCTCTGCCCGGCTGGTGCTGCTGAACGGCGTGACGCTTCTACATCCCGAAGACGCCGTTTTCGAGGCGATGTTGGAAGGCTGGACGCGGCAGCAGCGTGGAGGCCGGCGTCTGCAGGCGAAGACGATCGGCGACCGTCTGCGCGTGGTGCGGCAGTTCAACGATTTCGCCGGGGCCTACCCGTGGAACTGGTCGGCCGCCGCGATGGACGAGTGGACGACGTACCTGATCGCGGAACTGCACCGCGCGGAGTCGACGATCCGCGGCTACCAGACGGCCGTTCGCCTGTTCTGCGACTACATCACCTCGCCGCACTATCAGTGGCCCCAGGAATGCGAGCGGCGCTTCGGTACGCACCCGGTGCAGATCTGCCACGAGTGGAACACCGCCGCACACCTCGTTGACTACGAGGGGAGGGCGGGCCGACGGCCGATGACCCGGGAGGAGATCCAGCTTCTCCTCGACTACGCCGACGACCAGGTCGAGCGCGCCATCAGACTCGGCCGCAAAGGTGCCCTGGCCGCATACCGGGACGCCACCGTGTTCAAAGTCCTCTACGGCTGGGGGCTGCGGTGCACGGAGGCGTCGAAGCTGGACCTCAACGACTGGTACCGCAATCCGAAGGCCGCGGACCTGGGCCGGTTCGGAACGCTGCACGTCCGGTACGGCAAGCGGTCCAAGGGTTCCCCTCCTCGCCGTCGGACCGTTCTGAGCGTGATGCCCTGGGCCGTGGAAGCGGTCGATGACTACGTCACCAACATCCGCCCCCGCTACCGTGCATCGGCCGGGGCCGCCTTGTGGCCCACCGAGCGCGGCGGCCGGCTCCAGAGCCGCGAGATCGAGGAGCGCTTCGCGGAGTACCGCGAGGCTCTGGGTTTGGACTCCGATCTCGTGCCGCACTGTCTGCGGCACAGCCATGTCACCCACCAGATCGAGGACGGCGCCGACCCGGCGTTCGTCCAGCGGCAGGTCGGCCACCGCTACGCCTCGACGACCGCGCTCTACACCGGGGTGAGCGGGGACTTCATGAACACGATGATGCGCAAGGTCTTGGACAAGGCCCTGCACCAGGGACAGTAGGGAGACGACGTGACGACGAAACTGGACTACCGGTGGCATCTGCGGGAGGTCATGGCCACCCGCGGCATGTTCTCCACCACCGATCTGCGGCCCCTGCTGGCTGAGCGCGGCATTGACCTGTCGGCCAGCCAGGTCTACCGGCTGGTCGTCGAGCGTCCGGAACGGCTCAGCCTGACCACGCTGATGGCGCTCCTCGACATCCTCCAGTGCCGCATGGAGGACCTGATCGAACCAGTGGCCGCACGGGCGGCGGGCAGGAAGACGGCAGCAGCAGGAGGCGACGGCACGGCTGCCGGCCCCGCAGCCGGTGTCGGCGATTACCGGCCCAAGCGGGCCCGTATCACACCCGCGGGGGAGTAGCGCGTGGACGCCTCCGCCCTTCCCCGCTACGCAATCGACCCCGAAGGCGCGATCGCCGAGGCGGTCGCCGTCGTCGAACCGGCTATGCCTCCCGAGCTGATCCGGTCCGTGGTGAAGGGCACCTTTCCCCGCGGCACTCAGCGGCGGAAGCTCGCCGAGCTCCTCCAGCGGGACCTGACGTGGCTGACGCAGGGGCGGTCGGAGTCGCCCACCATCGTCGAACGGCTCATCCGGGCACTGCGCGAACAGGGCGCCGTTCACGTACAGCAGCCACGCTGCGGGAGCTGCGGCCAAGCGCGACGCCTTGTCGGCGTCCTTCCCGACAGCACGTCCCGCATCTGCAACACCTGTGAGGGACGACGCCGGCACAAGGCGAATCCCTGCGCCGTCTGCGGCCGCCACGAGTTCATGACCCGGGACCGCGACGGGCAGCCCCGATGCCGTGCTCACCCTCCAGACGACGGCGCCGACCCGATGGAAGGGCTGTGCCGGATCATCCAGCGGACCTGCCCGAATCTGCCCGTTGAGACGGTTGCCGAGGCCGTTCGAGCGGTTGAGCCGGTCACGGCCCGGCAGCGCAAGCTGCTGTGGGCTCTGGAGGAGCGGCCCGGCCTGCTGACCGGCCAAGGTGTCCACGGCTCGGTCAAAGTCCTGCACCTCATCGCGGCGCTCCAGGAGCGAGGAGCGGTGAACGTCGTGGCCCCGCCATGCCCCTACTGCGGCCGGGACGTGCCGCTGCCGCGTACACGTGACGGGCTCCGCTGCTGCACCGAGTGCCGCTCCGCCGCACGCTCCGAGCCTTGCGCCCGGTGCGGACGCGACCGGCCGGTGATGGGTCGGACCCATGACGGCCTGCCCTTGTGCCACGCCTGCCGGCACCACAACCCAGTCGTCCACCAGGTCTGCGGTCAGTGCGGCGAGCGCCGCTACATCCGGGCTCGCAAAGACGGCCGCCCGCTGTGCCAGCGCTGCCACCAATACCCCACCGCGACCTGCAGCGAGTGTGGGGAACAGCGCCCGTGCCTGCACATCTCCACCGACGCCCCCATCTGCGTTCCGTGCACACGGAAGCGGCGCCCCCGTGCCATCTGTGCCGGCTGCCAGCGCGACAACCAGGTCAGCTACCGCACGGTCGACGGAGAACCGCTGTGCTCCTCCTGCGGCGCCACACCACGCCCCTGCGCCCAGTGCGGCCGGACGCTGCGCATCCACGGCATCACGCCGAACGGCGACGAACTGTGCCCCACCTGCTGGCGCCACCACCCGGCCCGCAAGCGGCCGTGCAGCGAGTGCGGCACAGCCACCCACCTGCACTATTACGGCCTCTGCCCCGACTGCGCTGCCCGCGCACGGCTTCGAGACATCCTCAGCGCCGGAGGACGCATGCGCCCCGGCATCGAACCGGTCTTCAACGCCCTGCTGAGGCAGCCCGGCACCAACGTCCTGTACTGGCTAAACCGCCGCCCCGCCCGACTCAGCGTGCTGCGCACGCTGGCAGCCGGAAGCGGGCCGATCACCCATGACACCTTGGACGGCCTGCGGCCGGACAAGGTGGTCGACAACCTCCGCATGCACCTGGTGGCCGGCGGCGCCCTGCCCGCGCGCGATGAGCAACTCGCCACGCTCGAACGCTGGCTCGCGGCACGGACCACGCAGGTCCGTGACCCGCGGAGCCGCAAAGTACTCCAGGCGTACATCACCTGGCACCTGCTGCGCCGCCTTCGTCGCTTCTCTCGACGCCGCCCGGTCAGCCAAGCCCAAGCGCATGGCGTCCGCGCCTACGTCACCCAGGTCGTCCGGCTGCTCACCTGACTCCACACCCAGAACATCGCCCTCAGCGCATGCACCCAGGATCTTCTGGACACGTGGCTGGACGACTACCCCGCCCGCGGCCCGCGGGTACACGGCTTCCTCGCCTGGACCAACCGCAACGGCCACACCCGCCAACTGGCCGTCGAACTCCCCACCCCCGCCTTCACCGGCCAGCTCATCGCTCAGGACACCCGTTGGCAACTGGTCAACCGCCTCCTCCACGACGCTGGGATCCCGGTGCCCGACAAGGCGGCGGGGCTCCTCGCCCTCCTCTTCGCCCAGAACCTGTCCCGGATCGTCGCCCTCACCACCGAACACGTGGAGGTCACCCCAAGCGCGGTACTGCTCCGACTCGGGCAGGTCCCAGCCCAAATGCCCCCACCCCTGGACGACCACATCCGAACGCTCCACGCCCAGGCGATGACCACGGACTCCGCGGGCGAGCGCTGGCTGCTCCCAGGCCGATTCCCGGCCCAGCACCTCAGCCGCAGCCAGCTCGTCCGTCGCCTCCATCCGCTCGGCGTCCGGCCACGCATGGCCCGCAACACTGCCCTCGTCGAGTTGGCTTCCGAACTGCCCGCCGTCATGGTCAGCCGACTGCTCGGCATCCACCACAACACCGCCGACTCCTGGAAGCGCATCGGCGGGCAGGACAACGCCTACGCCGCCGATGTCGCCAGCCGCCACCAACCCACGGCTCCCTGAACCTCGGATTCGCTGCACCCTCGGAAGGTGCTGACACTCGCTGCTGACATCGAGGTACTGGCGCAGTTCGGCCGTGTCCTCGCGGGCCTGCTGTGCCGCTCAGGGAGGGCCGCTGCGCAAATGCCGCCCCGAACCGCGGGTGCTCGCTCGTCGTAGCAAGCACGGAACAGAGTCGCCTACGGCAACTCCCGGGGGACGGACCGAAGCCGGTTGTGATCACTGGATCTGATGAGACCAATCAAAGTGCGTCGCCTAACGCTCTAGCGTAATCACCCTGCGTGACAACCTTGCGCTTTCACGGATCCGGCTTCCATGCGGTCTCGACAGCATCCCCATTTCCGGCAGGGAGGGGCCGGGGCGGCACGAAGGAGGCCGCACCTGCGATCAGCCCGGGATGGGCCGCCCCATCTCCGAGGGGTCGCCGACGGAGGTGGGCGCGGATGGCAACTGCGCTGTGTACATCGAGTTTCGCTTTGGGTAATGTTCGACCCGGTACCGGGATCGGATCGCGCTGTCAGGGCCGTTCGCGGATCGCCAGGCCGGGCTGACGTGGCGCGGTCTGCCGACCGCCGGGCCGGGCGTACCGGTGCCAGGGGGGTTTGTCTTGTTACGTTCTCTTCCCGGCAGAGGGGTCACCCGCCGCTTCCTGCGCCGGACCGGGTTGGTGTTGTGTGCCGGTCTGCTGACCGCGACCGGGCTCGGTACGGCTACGACGGCCACGGCCGCTTCTGCGGAGACCGGCTCGGTGCGGCCTCTGTACGCCCCTGGAAACAAGGCGGTTCAGGTGGTGGACCCGGCCACCGGTGCGAGCACCGCGACGATCCCGCTCGGCGTTCGTCCCTGGGATCTGGCGGTGAGTCCCGACGGCTCCACGGTGTATGCCACGCACCGGCTCGAGGGCACGGTCTCGGTGGTCTCCACCGAGACGGGCACGGTCACCGACACCATCGCCGGCATCTACCTCCCGTGGGCGGTAGCGGTGTCCCCGGACGGAGCGCAGATCTACGTCGCTCACCTCGCCCCGTCGGGGTCCTCCTATGCGATCGCGGTGATCTCTGCCGCGACCAATACCGTCATCGCGGACATCAGCGTGAGCGGGGCGGACGCCATCGCCTTCACCCCTGACGGCAAACGAGCCTACGTGGTCGGCTACGGCACCAACTCGGTCACCGCCATCGACACCGCAACCCAGGTTGTGACCACGGTCATCGGGCTGCCCAACAGCGGACCTGGCAACCTCGCGGTCACCCCCGACGGCACAGCCGTGTACGTCACCGCGTACAACAACAACACCGTTCAGGTCATCTCGACGGCCACCAACACGGTCACCGCCACGATCAACACCGGCTCCCGCCCGCGGGGCATGTCCATCTCCCCGGACGGCACGAAGGCGTACACCACCCTGCCCACAGAAGACGCCCTCGTGGTGATCGACACCGCCACCAACACCGTCAGCACCACCATCCCCGTCGGCGACAACCCGGTGGAGGTCCTGGCCGACCCGTCGGGCAACGCCGTATACGTCTCGAACTTCTACCCCCCGTCCGTCTCGGTGATCGACCCGGCGACCAACACCGTCACCGTCACCGGCACCCTCAGCGCCGCGACCTACAACCTGGACACCGCCCAGGCGCCACCGGCCGTGACCGCCATCAGCCCCGCCACCGGAACCCCCGCCGGCGGAAGCACCGTCACCATCACCGGCACCCACCTGTCCGGCACCAGCACCGTCTCCTTCGGCACCACCCCCGCCACCGATGTCAGCGTCGTCGACGACTTCACCGTCACCGCGACAGTCCCCGCCCATACCGCGGGCGCTGTCGATGTCACCGTCACCACCCCGGGCGGCACCAGCGCCACCTCACCCGGCGGCCAGTACACCTACCTGGCCCCGCCCGCCGACATCGACGTCGACCTGACCGCGCAGCCGCACCTGGGCATCCTGGTCCCCTACCTCACCTACACCCTCACCGCCCACAACACCGGCCCCGGAACGGTCACCTCAGCAACCCTCACCACCACCCTGCCGCCCGGCGCAACCGCGACCAACCTGTCACCGGGCTGCACCGCCACCGCCACCACCGTCACCTGCACCTACGACACGATCGCCAACGGCGCCGCCCCCAGCAAGACCTTCCGCATCCCGCTGCATCTGCTCTCCCTGGGCCACATCCAGGCCACCACCACCCGCACCACCTCCGCACCCACCGACCCCAACACCGCCAACGACACCGCAAGCGCGAACTGCACCGTCATCTCCATCATCCTGGCCACCTGCTCCTAGGGCGTGTATTCAGTCGTGATCAACTTGCGGGATTCGCCCTCGTGTCGAGGGTGGATCCGGTAGACCGTCTTGTATGACACGGGTGCAACTGACGGATGCGGAGTGGGAGTTCATCGGGCCGTACCTGCCGATCGGTGAGTACGGCCCGTATCCCGAGCGGCTGCGGCAGCAGTTCGAGGGCGTGATCTGGCGGTTCGGAACGGGTGGGCAGTGGCGGGAGATGCCGGCCGAGTTCGGGCCCTGGCCGACAGTCCACAACCGTTTCCGCCAGTGGCGGGACGCGGGCGTCTTCGAGGCCCTGCTGGAGGGACTGATCGCCGAGGCCGCGAAGCGGTGCGAGGTGGACCTGTCGCTGGTCAGCGTGGACTCCACCGCCGTCCGGGCCCACCACGACGGTGCCGGGATGCACCTGGAAGACGAGGTCCTGACCGCCCTGGAGAAGGCCGCCGCCGAGGCGGAGAAGGCCCGGCAAAAGGGGGCACTTCCAAAGGACAAGACGGGCAGAGCGCCGG